>JBCDDI010000435.1:0-3743 GCA_039180365.1 Pseudomonadota bacterium | reverse complement strand
GTTTGCCGCGTATTTGGTGAGCTCAGCGCTGCGTACGTCCATTTGCAGGAGCTTGTCATGGTTACGATTGAAGGGCGCATAGAGCGTTGAAAGGAGTTGCGCACTCTTTGGATCATCGGTGCCGATGACGATCCGGTCCGGCTTCATGAAGTCGGCCACGGCTGCGCCTTCCTTCAGAAACTCGGGATTTGATACCACGTCGTAGGTTAAACCGGAGTTCCGTTCCGCCAGAGTTTCGGCCACCGCCTCCGAGACCTTGTCAGCGGTACCTACCGGGACCGTTGATTTATCGACGATGACCTTGTGTACCTGCATGTGCTGACCCACGGTTCGGGCGACCTCCAGCACATACTGCAGATCCGCGGAACCATCTTCGTCCGGTGGCGTACCCACGGCGATAAAGATGACCTCACCATGCTCGACGCCTTCTCTGGCGTCCGTCGTAAAGTCGAGGCGGCCTGCCGCAAGATTGCGACGCACCATGTCTTCCAGGCCCGGTTCGAAGATCGGCACATCCCCTGCCTTCAGTGACTCAACCTTCGCCGAATCGACATCCACGCAGAGCACGTTGTTGCCGCGCTCCGCAAAACAGGTCCCTGTGACCAGGCCGACGTAACCGCTGCCGAACATGGTGACTTTCATGAGAGTTCCTTATTACTGAGTAGTAGCCACTCTGGATTTACGATAGGTAACGAATGGGTCAAATCATCGCCTCAATAAGATAAGGCCCCGGCGTCGCCAGCGACTCCGCCAGCGCATCGTTGAACGTTGCCGCATCAGTGACCTGCCGTGCAGGGACCCCCATACCCTTCGCCATCTCCACAAAGCTCAAATCAGGCCGATCGAGGTCGAGCATACTCATGGCTTTCGGCCCGGGGTTGTGAGCACCCACGCGCATGAATTCCACCTGCAGAATGGCGTACTTCCGATTGGCGAAGATGATGGTGGTGACATCGAGGCTTTCCCGCGCCATGGTCCAGAGTGCCTGGATGGTATACATGGCGCTGCCATCGGCCTGTAGCCCGATGACCCGTCGGTCCGGGCAGGCGACAGCCGCGCCGACGGCCAGCGGCAGCCCAATGCCGATGGAGCCACCGGTGAGATCGAGCCAGTCGTGTGGCGCACTCGCGGCGGTCAGCGGTGGGATAGCGAAGCCTGAGGTCGCTGCTTCATTGATCAGAATAGCGTTGTCGGGCATCAGCGCTGCCAGGGAACGGGCAATGCTGCCTGGTTCCAAGGGTCCCGCTGGCAGGCTTGGACGGGCAAGCTCCGTGAGCCTGGGTGCTGCAGCGCCTGCACCAATGGCCTCGACGATGGCTTCCAGGGCTCCGATCACGTCTTCCCCGGGCGCGGCCAGAGGACAAATGGCGCAATCCTCCGGTGTCAACTCACTGGCCCGCCCCGGATAGGCGAAGAAGCTCACCGGCGCCTTGGTACCAACCAGAATCAGATGCTTCGTTCCCGCGAGCGCTTCTTCGGCCTGTTCGGCGAAGTAGGGCAGACGCTCCAGATCAACCCTGCCCGCACCCCGTGGAATCCGAGCGATGAACGTATCTCCGAGCAGCCTCGCACCGGTGTGTTCTGCGATGCGACTCACGAGTTGCAGACCAACTTCACTGACGCCGGCTTCGTTCAGGAGCAGCGTACACGGCTCGCCGCTCGTGAGCGCTTTAATGGTCGCTTCGATCTGCTCCGGATCCGCAGCGGCGCGTTTCCTCACCGCCAGCGGCGGCGCCTTGCGAGCAGAAGGATTCCAGGCCGTATCGGCCGGCAGGATGAGTGTGGCGATCTGCCCCGGCGGTTCCTGAGCCGCCTGCACGGCACGCGCTGCATCGGCGGCCACTGAGTCCGCAGAGGTTGAAATATGAATCCAGCCGGATACGGGGCTGGCAAAGCCTTCAATGTCTGAGGTCAGCGGTGCATCCAGAGCACGATGGTAGGTTGCATGCTCCCCAACCACGTTGATGACCGGCGTATGTGCCCGCCGGGCGTTGTGCAGATTGGCGAGACCGTTTGCGAGTCCCGGACCCAGGTGCAGGAGCGTACAGGCCGGCTTGCCGGCCATACGCGCATAGCCGTCCGCGGCCCCGGTCACGACCCCCTCAAAAAGACCGAGGATCGCGCGCATGCCCGGTTCTTCATCGAGGGCTGCAACAAAGTGCATTTCCGACGTCCCGGGGTTGGTAAAGCAGACCTCCACGCCCGCGTCGACAAAGGTGGCGAGCAGACTCTGGGCACCGGTCTGGGGCTCTCTCATGGCGGTTCCCTGTTTTTCTTCTGATCGGGGAGAAGACAGCGCGGCGAAGAGCGAAGCCTCACCCCGAAAGGCCGAGTGTAGGAGGGCAATGAAGACAGAGACAATCGTGTGACTGTAAGTATCTGTGAGGCGTCTTGCTCAATGGGCTCGGGCTGGCCCGATGTAGGGGCGGCAACCGCTCCTGGTTTGTGTAACGCCCCCCGTATCCAGTAGGCTGCCGGCGAGTTTGACCGGGAACCCACGCCATGAGCTACGACTTCGACCTTTTTGTAATTGGGGCCGGCTCTGGCGGCGTGCGTGCAGCCCGGATGTCGGCCACTTATGGCGGTCGGGTGGCTGTAGCCGAGGACCGCTATCTGGGCGGGACCTGTGTAAATGTCGGCTGTGTGCCGAAGAAACTCTTCGTCTATGGCTCGCACTTCTCAGAGGACTTTGAAGACGCCGCCGCCTATGGCTGGAGCGTGGGTGAACGAAGCCTCGACTGGCCGCGCCTGCGTGACAACAAAACGAAAGAAATCGAGCGCCTGAACGGCATCTACGAGGGCCTGCTTGATAATGCCGGTGTTACCCGCATCTGGGGTACGGCGCGCCTCGTCGACGCCCATACCGTTGCCGTCGGCGACGATACTTACACGGCCGATAACATCCTCGTTGCCACAGGCAGCTGGCCGGTGCGACCGGACTTTCCCGGCGATGAGCATGTGATCACCTCCAATGAAGCCTTCTATCTCGAGGAGTTTCCTGAACGTGTGCTGGTCCTGGGCGGCGGCTATATCGCCGTCGAGTTCGCTGGGATCTTCAACGGCCTCGGTGCTGACACACATCTGCTTTACCGCGGACCGCTTTTTCTGCGCGGCTTTGACGAAGGCGTGCGTGAGTTTGTGAATGACGAGCTGCAGAACAAGGGCGTGAAGCTGACCTTCAATGCTATCGTCGACCGCATCGACATTGAAGGGAACGAAAAGGTCGTCACCTTCTCGAATGGCGACGTCGTCCGAACCGACCTGGTCCTCGCCGCCATCGGTCGTTATCCAAAAACGGAAGGGCTCGGCCTCGAGGCTGCGGGAGTCGAGCTCGGTGACTTCGGCAAGGTTCTCGTCGACGATTACTTTCAGACCAATGTGCCGAACATCTATGCGATCGGCGACGTCATTGATCGCATGCAGCTCACGCCGGTCGCGATCGCCGAAGGCATGTGTATTGCCAACAATCTGTTTACTGATAATCCCAAGCGGAAGGTGAACTACGAGAACATCGCCACGGCCGTGTTCTGCCAGCCGAACATCGGCACGGTCGGGCCCACGGAGGCGGAAGCGCGAGAACGCTATCCGGAACTCGTCGTCTATGAGTCGACTTTCCGGCCCATGAAACACACGATGTCCGGTCGCAATGAGCGCAGCATGATGAAGCTGATCGTCGATCAGACCTCCGACCGGGTTTTGGGTGCCCACATGGTTGGCCTCGACGCACCGGAGATTGTGCAGGG
>JBCDDI010000434.1:0-3746 GCA_039180365.1 Pseudomonadota bacterium | reverse complement strand
CCGCTCGCCCGCTCATGGGCGCCGCTGGAGCCGGCTCCATCGCAGCGGTGGTCAACGCGGCCATCGGCAACCGCTCGCGCTTTAACCGTATGCGCGGCTTCTTCGAAGGCGTTGGCCAGGGAGAAAACGCCGGCGTCTGGCGCGAAGTGCCTGAGGAACATGCGAAGTTCCGCAAGCGCTACGCCGCCAAGGTTGCTCGCGATGCGAAGCCCATCGGGGAGACTGCCTGATGCTGGTATTGGATCACGACCGCGCCGGCGGCTACTGGGGTGCTGTTTACGTTTTCACGGCGGTGAAAGGCCTGCAGGTCATCATCGACGGACCCGTTGGTTGCGAAAACCTCCCGGTCACCTCCGTTCTGCACTACACCGATGCGCTGCCGCCGCACGAATTGCCCATTGTCGTCACCGGGCTTGCCGAAGAGGAGCTGGGCCAACACGGCACGGAAAGCGCCATGAAGCGCGCCCACGAAGTCCTGGCCGGTGACCTGCCAAGCGTCGTGGTTACCGGCTCTATCGCTGAAATGATCGGCGGCGGCGTGACCCCGGAAGGCACCAACATCAAGCGTTTCCTGCCGAGGACCATCGATGAAGATCAGTGGCAGGCGGCGGACCGGGCCCTGCAATGGCTATGGACGGAGTTCGGACCGAAGAAGCTGCGCTCGCCAAAAGCTCGTGCTGAAAACGAGAAGCCGAAGGTCAACATCATCGGCCCCAGCTACGGCTACTTTAACGGCCCGTCGGACCTTGCCGAGATACAACGGCTGATCGAAGGTATTGGCGCCGAGGTGAACGTTATCTTTCCGTTAGGCGCCCACCTCGAAGACATTGCCAGACTTCCCGATGCTGAAGTCAACGTCTGCCTCTATCGGGAATACGGTCGCCTGCTCTGCGAAACCCTGGACCGGCCCTACCTCCAGGCACCCATCGGCCTGAGCAGCACCACGGCCTTTCTCGAGAAACTCGCAGAGCTGCTCGATCTGGATGCGGCTCCCTTTATCGAGCAGGAAAAGCACACAACGCTGAAACCCCTGTGGGACCTCTGGCGTTCTGTCACGCAGGATTTCTTCGCGGGTTCCAGCTTCGGCATCTCGGCAACGGATACGCATGCCAGAGGTATTCGCTCCTTCCTTGAGGACGATCTCGGCATGCCTTGCACCTTCTGCTACGGCCGCAAAGCGGGCGTAAAGCCGGACAACCAGAAAATTTCCGCAGCCATCAAAGAGACGCCGCCGATGCTCCTCTTTGGCAGCTACAACGAACGCATGTACGCCGTGGAAGCCGGCGGTCGGAGCCGGTTCATCCCCGCATCGTTCCCCGGCGCCATCATCCGCCGTCATACCGGTACACCCTTTATGGGCTACTCGGGCGCAAGCTACCTGACTCAGGAAGTCTGCAACGCCCTGTTCGATGCGCTCTTCGACATCCTGCCGCTCGGCGCAGAACTCGACGAAACGGAAGCGACGCTCTCACGCCTCAGCGACACAGCACCGCAGCCTGCTGCAGGAAGTCAGGCGCTCACCATCAACTGGGCGGAGGACGCCACGGAAGCGCTGGAGGAAGAGCTCGAACGGTTTCCGGTGCTTGTCAGAATTTCCGCTGCGAAACGACTGCGGGACGCCGCAGAGCGAATGGCTCTGGATGAGCAGGAAGAACTGGTTTCCGCTGCCACCGTGCAGCGGGTCATTGCCGACGCGAGACGGGCCGCATGACGCTCAGCCGGCGATGACAGAACTCGCCTGACTTCGGCCGGGCGATAGTGTCGGCCTTCGTGCCGGCATGCGGGACGCAGCGAGGCCTCGTGGTTTGCTGCGAAAAAACCACGCCTGAGCGTGGACAACAGCCTGAATGGCAAACCAGAGGATTTGCATATGAGCGAATCATCAACCCTTTCGGGGCTAACGGAGGAAGAGGCGAGGGAGTTCCATGGGATCTTCATGGTCAGCTTCATCGGCTTCACCATAGTCGCGATAGTGGCCCACATTCTTGTATGGACGTGGAGACCCTGGTTGCCCGGACCAGATGGGTACGCGCTGATCGACAGTGTGCAATCCGCCGCAGGCGCAATCATCCCTTATCTATCGTAGGAGGATATTCGTATGTGGCGAGTTTGGATGCTTTTCGATCCGAGGAGAACGTTAATCGCTTTGTTTACCTTTCTCTTCGGTCTGGCACTGATCATTCACTTCATTCTGCTGAGCACCGACCGGTTTCACTGGTTGGAGGCCCCACAGGCCAGCGTTCAACAGGAAGTGTCTGTTCCAGCAGACCCATTGGCCCGTGTGGCTCGAAGTCAGACGGTTTTCGGCTGACTTCATGTCGGGCTCGAACAGCGCCTGGGGCGGCTCGCTCCAGACCGCTGTTTCGAGCCTGACACATTTGAACAAGGTAGGAGGGAATCCGATATGGCCATGCTGAGCTTCGAGCGCAAGTACCGCGTCCGCGGCGGTACTCTGCTCGGGGGCGATCTTTTCGATTTCTGGATCGGCCCCTTCTACGTCGGCCTCTTCGGGGTGACGACCATTTTCTTTTCCGTGGTCGGCACCGCCCTGATCGTCTGGGGGGCCGCCCTCGGACCGACCTGGAACCTCTGGCAGATCAACATCGCCCCACCGGATCTGAGCTACGGACTCGGCATCGCGCCGCTGAAGGAGGGAGGGCTGTGGCAGATCATCACAATCTGCGCAATCGGCGCCTTCGGTTCCTGGGCGCTCCGGGAAGTCGAAATCTGCCGGAAGCTGGGCATGGGTTATCACGTGCCCATCGCCTTCAGCGTGGCCGTCTTTGCCTACGTGACCCTCGTGGTGATTCGACCCGTGCTCATGGGGGCCTGGGGGCACGGTTTTCCCTACGGCATCCTCAGCCACCTCGACTGGGTCTCAAACGTTGGCTACCAGTACCTGCACTTCCACTACAACCCGGCGCACATGCTGGCCGTTACCTTCTTCTTTACAACCACCTTTGCGCTGTCACTACACGGCTCGCTGATCCTATCGGCAACAAACCCGAAGGCCGGCGAAAGGGTGAAGTCTGCAGAACATGAGAACACGTTTTTCCGGGACACCCTCGGCTACTCCATCGGCGCCCTCGGCATTCATCGCCTGGGCCTGTTCCTGGCCCTTGCCGCCGGTTTCTGGAGCGCAGTCTGCATCGTGATCAGCGGTCCCTTCTGGACCAGAGGTTGGCCCGAATGGTGGAACTGGTGGCTCGAATTGCCGATCTGGTCTTAGGGAGGCGCGACCATGGCTGAATATCAAAGTGTCTACAATCGGGTTCAGTTACGCCCGGAACCTTATCCCGGCGTCCCCGTAGAAAATGACCTGTACCCGCGGATGGGTAAACCCATCTTCTCCTATCTCCTCGGTCGCTTCGGCGATGCTCAGGTGGGCCCTCTGCACCTCGGCTGGCTCGGCCTCGCCTCGCTCATCTCCGGACTCATCGCCTTTGAGATCATCGGCCTGAACATGTGGGCCTCCGTGAACTGGGATCCGGTGGAGTTCGTCAGACAGCTGTTCTGGCTGGCCCTGGAACCGCCCCCGCCGGAGTACGGCTTAAGCCTGCCGCCCCTCAATGAAGGTGGCTGGTGGCTGATGGCCGGCTTCTTCCTGACCCTCGCCATGTTCCTGTGGTGGTTGAAGGTCTATCTGCGGGCGCGGACGCTGGGCCTGGGCACACACACAGCCTGGGCCTTCGCCGCCGCCATCTGGCTCTATCTGGTGCTCGGCTTCATCCGTCCGGTATTGATGG
>JBCDDI010000433.1:0-3752 GCA_039180365.1 Pseudomonadota bacterium | reverse complement strand
CCGCTGACTCGCGGGGCGAGTTTGCTGAGCGCTGCAAGCACGTCGCCGGTGTCATAGTGAATGAGGGAATCCATGGCGATGACGTGGTCGAAGGTGCCCAGGTCGTCGGCCAACATGTCGCCGGAGTGGAAGCAGACGCTGCCCGCGGCAGGCGGCTCATGTCTGCTTACGGCGAGTTCGATGAGGGAAGGGGAGAGGTCAACGGCCACAACCTCTGCGCCCCGCTCCGCAAGGCAGGTCGCCGTGATGCCCGTGCCGCAGCCGGCGTCGAGCACGCGCTGGCCCCTGAGATCCGTCGGCAGCCAGCTGAGTAACAGCGCGCGCATGGCATCGCGGCCTTCGCGCACGGTTGCCCGAATACGACTGACCGGCGCATCGGTGGTTAAGGTGGCCCAGCGGTCGAAGGCGGTTCGATCGAAGTAGCGTTCAATCTCGTCCCGGCGGCGCAGGTAGGCAGTGGAGCCGGCCATCAGTCGAAGCCCAGGAAGTCGAAGAGTTCCCGGTCCTTCATGGGGGTAGCCTCGCAGGGCGCCACACCGTCGGCGAGCACGGAGGCGAGACGCAGATACTCTGCTTTGGCGCACTCAAGCTCCGGGGAGTCTTCCATTTCGAAGATCGTCGACTTCTTCAGCCGGCTGCGGCGGATCGCGTCGAGATCGGGGAAGTGCGCGAGGCGTTTGAGCCCGGTGTTTTCGTTGAAGCCGTCGATCTGTTCCGTATCCGCGGAGCGGTTGGCGATCACGCCCCCGAGACGGACCGGATAGTTTTTGGCTTTCGCGTGAATGGCCGTAACGATGCGGTTCATGGCGAAAATTGAGTCAAAATCATTGGCGGTCACAATGAGGCCGCGGTGCGCGTGCTGCAGCGGGGCCGCGAAGCCGCCGCAGACCACGTCGCCAAGAACGTCGAAGACGACAATGTCCGTCTCTTCCAGGAGGTGATGTTCTTTCAGGAGTTTGACCGTCTGTCCGGTCACATAGCCGCCGCAGCCCGTGCCCGCCGGCGGACCACCGGATTCAACACAGAGCACCCCGTTGTAGCCTTCAAAGACAAAATCTTCCGGGCGGAGCTCTTCCGAATGAAACTCCACGTCTTCCAGGGCGTCGATCACCGTCGGAATCAGGGTTTTGGTCAGGGTGAAGGTGGAGTCATGTTTCGGATCGCAGCCGATCTGCAGCACCCGCTTACCGAGGAGGGAGAAAGCGACGGAAAGGTTCGACGATGTTGTGCTCTTGCCGATACCGCCTTTGCCATAAACGGCGAAGACCTGAGTGCCTGTGCTGCTCATATCCATGTCTTCCGGATGAACCTGGAGACTGCCTTCTCCGTCTCCCGCCGCGTCTTTGACGATGATGTTTCCTTGAGCGCTCATGGCGTGGCTCCCTGTAATGATTCAAGGCCTTCGAGGCGATCCTCGAGGGCCATTTCAGCGTCGCGCAACGCGTCGAGGACGCTGTCGTCGGGATGCCAGTAGTCGCGATCCCTCGCCTCGAGGAGGCGGTTGGCGAGTTTCAGTGAGGCGGTTGGGTTCAGCTCTGCCAGGCGTTCACGCATGACGTCGTCGAGCACAAAGGTCTGCGTCAGCTGCTCATAAACCCAGGGCGAAACCTGGTTGGTTGTTGCCGACCAGCCCATCGTGTTGGTGACGTGAGCGTGCAGCTGGTGCACGCCTTCCTGACCATGGCTCAGCATTTCTTCGTACCAGCGCGGATTCAGCAGTCGCGTGCGCGACTCCAGCGTCAGCTGTTCGGCCAGGGTGCGGACGACACTTTCCTGCTGCGTATGATCACCGATGTAGGTGGGTACACCTTCACCGCGGGCCAGTTCTACCGCCTTGCTGATCCCGCCGAGGGAATCAAAGTAGTGGTCGACGGTAGTCACACCGAGTTCGATGGAATCCAGATTCTGGAAGGTCAGATCGACGTCGGCTAGGAGACTGGTCATGAGCGCTTCCTGTTCCACCGGTTTCGCATCCATGCTGTAGGCGAAGCACTTCCGGCGCGAGAACATGGCGCCCAGTTCGTCGTCGCTGTCCCAGGCGCCACTGTCGATCAGGTGATTCACGTTCGCCCCGTAGGTGCCACCGGCATTGCTGAACACGCGCAGCGTTGAGGTTTCCAGCGGGCAGCCGTTGGCCTGAGCGTGGGCGAGGGCATGGCGACGGATCGGATTTTCGGCAAGGGGTTCGTCAGCCACGGCCGCCAGGTGTGCGGCTTCCGCCAGGAGCTGAATCTGACCGGGCAGCAGATCCCGGAAAATTCCGGAGAGTGTGAGCAGCACGTCGACGCGGGGGCGGCCTAACTCTGCGAGCGGAATGAGCTCCGCACCGGCAAGACGGCCGTAGCTGTCCATTCTTGGTCGGGCACCGATGAGGGCCAGGGCCTGACCAATGGGTACGCCTTCGGACTTCAGGTTGTCGGTCCCCCAGAGCACCATGGCGATCATTTCCGGCGGTTTTCCGGTCTTCGCTGCATGGCAGGCGAGCAGTTGGTCGGCCTGCCGGCGGCCGGTTTCGACGGCCAGCGTGCTCGGTAACTTCGTTGGATCGAAGCCGTGCACATTTCGGCCCGTCGGCAGAATGTCGGGATTGCGGAGCAGATCTCCGCCGGAAACCGGCTCGAGATAACCGCCGTCCAGGGCATGAACAATCGCGCCAAGCTCATCAAGTTCGAGCAGGCGTCTCGCGATTTCCTGAAAACGGGGTAGCGCGTCGCGCAGCGCGCCTTCACCATCTGCTTCGTTACACAGCGTGTTCAGAGTGCTTTCTGGTGCCTGATCCAGCAGCGCGTCGATCAGCGCGTCGTTCGCCTCCGGGTGTTGATCCTGAATCAGCAGCGCCAGGTAGTCTCGACTTCGCTGTCGGGACGGGGTTGCCTCCAGAGTATGGAGACCAAGCGGAATCAACGTCTCCTCGAGTTTTCTCAGCTCATCGGTCAGCTGATCGAGGACTGCGTCATCGGAGTCCGCGCCTGTTGGCAGCGCGACCTCGAGGGCAGAGGCCTGTTCTTTCGCCTGAACGACCAGCTCTGTGCGTTCGCTGTCGTCCGGAGACAGGGACCGGGCTCGATCGAGGAGGGCGCGAAGGTCGGCCAGTTCCCGATAGAGACCGGAGGTGGCCAGGGGCGGCGTCAGGTGCGAGATGATGACGGCGTTCGACCGACGCTTGGCGATAGTCGCCTCAGAGGGATTGTTGGCGGCATAGAGGTAGTAGTTCGGCAGGTCGCCGATCAGCCGATCGGGCCAGCAGCGCTCAGAGAGACCCACCTGCTTGCCGGGCATGAATTCGAGAGCCCCATGGGTGCCGAAGTGCAGCACTGCGTCGGCGCCGAAGTCCTGGCGCAGATACTGGTAGAAGGCGTTGAAGGCATGGGTTGGGGTGTGGTTGCGTTCGAAGAGCAGACGCATGGGATCGCCTTCGTAGCCAAAGGCGGGCTGTATAGCCAGCAGCACGTTACCGAAGCGGGCGCCCTGAATGAGCAGGGTCCGGCCGTCGGTGAGCGTGCGTCCGGGGGCTGGCCCCCACTGCGCTTCAATTTCCTCAAGATAGGGGGTGCGCCGCATGTAGTCTTCGCTTGGCACCTTGGCCACAACGTTGGCTTCCGTGCCATGTTCATCGGCGTTACCGGCGAGGATTTCGGCTTTGAACGCCTCCAGAGAATCAGGTCGTTCGACGCTGTAGCCTTCCGCGGCGAGGCGACCGAGAAGGTTGTACGCCGATTCGTAGACGCTGAGGAAGGCGGCGGAACCGGCGG
>JBCDDI010000432.1:0-3757 GCA_039180365.1 Pseudomonadota bacterium | reverse complement strand
CCGGTCTCTCCAATGGCTTTGACGGTCCGTTCGCCCGCCGCCTCGCGCAGTTTCGCCTCGAGATCGGCAGGTGCGTCTTTCGCATCGTGCGGGTGGACGCCGGCCGTGCAGGCGAGACCTTCACGCTCGCAGAGCCTGATTGCGGCCGCAAGCATGTTCAGGTCCGTCACAGTCAGTAGCATGGCATCAAGCCCCGCTTCGCGGGCGCGCGCCAGAACCGCCGGGCGGTCTTCGTCAAACTGGGGATGGAGCAGGTTCACGCCGATGTCGATCACGACGGGGTCTCGTGCTGGAAGACGGGCGATGATAGCCGAAGGTACCTCGGGGTAATCTGCTTGAAGCGTCACATCCGCCACGTAGACTCGCGCTATGCCCAGTAGTCTTCCCGATCGAACAGGCGTCAAACTGCGATTGCTCGCCGTACTCGTCGTGCTCGGTGGTTGCTCCGGAAAACCTCCCTGCGAAGAGTGGACGACGCATGAAGTTGTCGATTACAACTTCTGTAACGGCAATCGGGCGGCCGACGAGGTTGGCGCGGTGCAGATGCCCGGTGACCAGCGCTGCGTCGCGCCCGGGACCCGAGCGCGCATCGTCTGCGTGGAACCGCCGCCGCTCGACTAGCCGCGGCTCTTCGAGCCGCTCCTCCGCAAGCGGCCCCTCCACGAGCGGCCGCTCTACGAGGAACCCCTCAGCGGTGTTCCGGCCAGTCGCTCCGCTCAAGGACGTACTCGACGTCGAGCCCCGGAAAACGTTCAACGTCTTCCGTCCTGCTGGTGTCGACGGCCTGCAGATCGTCGTCGGTCATTCGATAGGAGCGAGCGAAGCGCATGCCGAGCTTCTGCATCACGCTGATCGATGCGGCGTTATCCTCGTAGGTAGTCGCCCGTAGGCGCTCGATGTGCCCCTCCGCGAAGGCGGCTCTGATCAGCGCCCGGGACCCCTCGGTGGCAAAGCCCTGTCCCCAAACGCGCTTTTTAAGCCGGTAGCCGAGACTGGCGGAGTCGGATTCATCCGCATCAAGCCTCAGACTGAACCAGCCGAGAAACTCACGCTCCGCCAGGGGCTCCGCGGCCCAGAAGCCAAGGCTGGGCGCCTTCGGATCGGCGCTCATGAACAGGGGCAGGATCTCGTTTCTGATGACTGCCCGGGGGGTTGGACTGCCGCCGGTAAGGTAGCGCATGACGGCGGGGTCGCCGTCGAGTTCGACCAGATTGTCTTCGTCTAAGCTAGTGAAGCGGCGGAGCCTCAGTCGTTGGGTGACAAGCTCGTCCATGGGTCTTTCACCTCAAACGCACCCCAAGCGCACCCCGAGCGCCTCAGGGCAGCTTGACCTCGTGGGCTTCAAGCATGGGCCGGGGACTGCCGCGGCGCTGCCCGTAGACCTGGGTGAAGGCCATCACGTTCTTCACGTAGTTGCGCGTCTCCCGGAAGGGAATGGTCTCGATCCAGACGTCCATCCACTGCCCGGTCTCATCGCGAATCCAGCGATCGACGCGATGTTCTCCGGCGTTGTAGGCGGCGGCTGCCAGCGGGCGTCGGTCACCGTAGCGTCCCATCAGGTCGGCCAGATGATGGCCGCCGAGCTCAATGTTCAGCGCTGGATCGTAGAGATCGCTGGCCGAGGGCGCTGAACGGCCAATGCGGCGAGCGACCCGTTCTGCCGTGGGATGGATGAGCTGCATCAGACCGCGGGCATTGGCGCTCGATCGGGCCCGCGGATCAAAGAGGCTTTCCTGCCGAGCCACGGCCAGAAGGAAGTTGTCGGGCACAGTGGTCACATGACTGATGCGCTGAAACTCGTCGGCGTAGGGTTCCGGGAAGCGCAGTTCCAGGGCGTCACGCAGATCGCCTGCGTTCGCCGTGCGGATGCCCTGGGAGGTCCAGCCGATGGTGCTTGCGAGCGTTGCGGCCGTTGCCTTGTCGCGGGCGGTCAGGTCGCTTAGGAGCCGGTACCACTCGCGGCGGGCGTTCACCCGGTCCCCAACGGCATAAAGCTCCGTGGCCCGGCGTACGGCTAGCTGATTGCGCAGCCGATTGATGGCGAGGGGGCTGACTTTGGTTGGCTGATGATTCAGCCGCACGGGTTGGCCGAGGCGTTCGGCAGCAAGAAAGCCATAGTAGTCACGCTGGTCCGCCAGGGCCTGGAAGGTGAGCTGCGCCTGCCTGGGCTCATAGGTGGTTTCCATCAGGGCCCGCGCAAACCAGTACTGCCAGCGCCTGTCCTGACGCGCCTCATCGTCGAGACGCCCGATCCAGAACTCCAGATCCGGCCAGCTCTGGTGCGTGAGGGCGGCGAGCGCAAGCTCGTCGGCGGGGAGCTCGAAATCGGCTGTCTGCACGATGTCGTGGGTGGGGAAACGGCCTTCTTTTGCATGGCCTAAGAGAATCGCACGGTTAACGGCGCTGGCCGTTTCCGCCTCAAAGCTGTGGCTGTCCTGATAGCTCAGCCAGGCAACGCTCGCGGCTTCTACATCCCGTCGGGCGAGGCGCTTAAGCCCGTGGGCGATGACTTCCCGGGAGTAGCGGGTGTCGGTGGTGAAGCGGCTCGTCTGCGTAACGCCGCTTGGGGTGACGTGGACGTTGTAATAGCTCTGCGCCCAGGGTTTGACGTTCGGGCTCTCAAAGAAACGCTGCAGGTAGCGGGCGAGGGTGCGACTGTTGGCATCGAGGGCGAGACCCAGGCGGTCCCAGACCATGGATTCCGTGAGGCGGCCCGCGTCTATCCAGCTTTCGAACAGGGGATCGCAGGCTTTCGGCTGCGACTTTGCCACCAGCCAGAGCGGTTCAACCTGATCGAGGGCTTTTTTCTTTTTTCCGGTACTCAGCAGCGCGCGCAGCTCATAGCAGCGCAGTTCTGCGTCCTCGCTGCCTTCGTAGTGCTTAAGGAACGTCTGCCAGCGTCGTTGCCCGCCGAGTCTTTTCAGCCAGCGGTAGTAGACGATGTCTGCCACCGGCAGGGCGCTGTGGGACGCCCGGAAGGCCATGACAGCTTCCGGCTTGGCGCTCGAGAGGCGGCTTTGCAGTTCGTAGTAATCCAGATAGGGCGCCAGCGCATAGTCTTCGAGGTCAGAGCGGAGGTCGTCGAAGCGTTCCATGCGCCCGGCCGTGAGATGGTCCAGCGCCTTTTTATAGGTGGCGCGTTGTTCATAGAGCGTCAGCGCTGAGGCGGGCAGACTCAGGCCCAGGGCCATGAGCGCGGCGATGAGGAGCAGGGTGCCGTGCAGTCGGTGTTGTGGACGACCGATCTGACGTCGGGTCTTCGTCTTGGCCGCTGGGGGGAACCGGTCGGCGGTTGAAGAACCTTGCTGCAAACCCCGGGTACTGCTGGGCGGGGGTGTGTTCACGGTTTAACTGCTATCGGCCTCCGAATCGTTAGCGACTTCTTCCGAGCCGACGCGGACGGCGAGGACATCACAGGTGGCGCCATGCAGCACGCCGTTTGCCGTCGAACCGAGCAGCAGGGCCAGGCCGTGGCGACCGTGGCTGCCGACAATGATCACGTCGGCGCCCTTTGCTTCCGCAGCGCGCTGAATTTCGCTCTCCGGGCGGCCGAAAATAAGGTACTGATGCTCCGCAGGAACGTTGAGCGTAGCGGCAAACTCCGCAAGGTGGGATTTCGCCTGATCGTGAATCTGTTCCTGCACTGAAGAGAGGTCCATCGGGATGTCACCGCCGTAAGCGAGGCTCAAGGGTTCGATCACGTGGACCACGTGGAGTTCCGCGTCGTAGGCGGCCGCGAGGGCCATTGCGCGCTGGG
>JBCDDI010000431.1:0-3766 GCA_039180365.1 Pseudomonadota bacterium | reverse complement strand
GGCTGTCGGAGCTGACAGATACCCGCTTTACCGGCGCCCTTGATGCCGCGGACGAGCCGCTGACCGTTGGCGAATTTCTCGAGGAAGGGCGCGTCTATTTTGAGCCTGGCGAGTCCCCCCATCCGCTCCTCGCCGGTGTCGGCGAACTGGTGGCCGTCACGGACAGCACCGCCTCAATCTGGGCAGTAACCGGCGACGATGTCGGGCCGGGTGCGCCGCTGTTTATCGAGCGCAGTTCCGGTCTCCCGGCGGGCTGGACGCGGGCTCGCGGTGATGGCCATGTGCTCCTGTTTGCGGCCGGGTCGCTCTTTTCCAATCGAGCGCTGGGCGAGGGCGACAACGCCCGGCTGCTTTCGAACGTGCTGCGCTGGCACCTCGCTGGAACCGGCCGGGTGATCTTCGACGATCTGCATCAGGGACTCTCCGAGCTCTACGACCCGGCTGCCTTTTACTCCGATCGCCGCGTTGGTGCGTCCGTCCTCTTTCTCCTCGGATTCTGGTTTCTCTACATGATTGGAACGCAAAACCGGATGCTGCCCTATGTGAGCGAAGCGGCAGCTCCGAGCCAGGCGGAATTTGTGCGCGCCATGGGCGGCTTCTTTGCACGCAAGCTGACAGCGATGGATGCAGGTCGCCTGGCCCTCGCGCAGTTCCGGGGGCGCCTAGCGCGCCGCGGCGTGATCGGCGCCGATGAAGATGACCTGGGCGGACTCGAGGGCCATCCACTGCTGGCCGCGGAGGATGTTCAGGCCCTGCGCGCCTGCGAACGCTCTCTGAGCGCGGGATCGTCGGTGGACCTTCAGCAACTGCATAACTGTTTGCGACGGATAAACGAGGCATTGGGATGACAGAACAGGCGAGAGGTCTTGAGAAGACCCTGAACGAAGAACTCGGCAAGGTGATTTATGGCGGCGAGGCCGTCATTCATGCGCTGACTATTGCCCTCATCGGCCGTGGCCATGTGCTCCTGGAAGGCGCCCCAGGATTGGGTAAGACCCTGCTGTCCAAGACCTTTGCGGAGGTATTTGGTGGCAACTTCAAACGCGTTCAGGGCACGGCCGATCTGCTGCCCACTGACATTACCGGTGTGCATGTCTTTAACAGCGAGCAGCGTCGCTTTGAGTTTCAGCCGGGGCCCTTGTTTGCGGACGTTGTCCTGGCCGACGAAATTAACCGGGCCGGGCCGAAAACGCAGTCGGCGCTCCTTGAGGCCATGGAAGAGCGCCAGGTCACCGTCGATCGGGAGACCTTTCCGCTGCCGGAGGACTTTCTCGTCATTGCCACACAGAACCCCCGGGAATTCGAAGGCACCTATCCGCTGCCGGAGTCACAGCTCGACCGCTTCATGCTCTCCGTCCCTATGACCTACCCGGACAGAGACGCGGAAGCCAGAATCCTCGAACGTTATGGCGCCCCGGATGACGGAGCCAGGCCTGTCCTTGCCACGGTTTCCGCCGCGGCGCTCGCCTCGGCCCGCGTAGAAGCCGCCGCCGTGCACCTTGCGGAGGATCTCACCGGCTACGTCCTCGACCTCGCGGCCGCAACCCGATCGAACGCGCATGTGAACCTGGGCCTCTCTACTCGAGGTGCCGTGGCGCTGACCCGGGCGGCGCGCATTGAAGCCTGCCTGACTGGCGCCGACTACGTCACCCCCGATCATGTGCGTAACGTCGCGCCCTGGGTCATCGCCCACCGGCTGGTACTTTCTACAGAAGCAGCCCTGGACGGAATCGATGCAGCGACGGTGCTCGGCCACGTGCTCGACAACGTGGCCGTTCCGCGCTGAAGCAACCGCCGTGCCGAACCTCACGCCGCTCAGCTACCTGTTTATCGCCCTTATCGCGCTGTTCGGTATCGTCGGGCAGTGGGCGGAGACTGGGGTGCCCTGGTGGCGACTGGCTGCAGCCGCCTACCTGGGCGGGCTTTTTTACGAGTGGACGCGGGTACGTGCGGTGCGTCCGTCTGCCAGGCTGAACTCCCGGGCTGAACTCCGCTTAGGACAGCGGTCGGCCATCGAATTGGCCTTGAGTCACAACGCGCCGATGCCTCAGCCCGTTCAGTGGGCCTTTGCGGCACCGGCGCTGGTTACGGCCTCCAGGAGCGTGCAACGGGCCGTGCTTGAGCCCGCAAGGGAGACAACCCTTAAGCTGCCGGCCACAGCCGTTGAACTTGGCGAAGCAGCCCTGAATGACGTGTCGCTGCGGCTCCTCGGGCCGCTCGGGCTTGGCTGGTGGCGACAGCAGGCGCCGCTTCCTGGTCAACTCAGCGTCGTCCCCGATACCTTGAGCCGGGGTGCTCTCGCCTTTGCGCTGGATCGGGTTGGTGAGGTGAGCCGTCGACGCATCGGGGTAGGCCAGGAGCTCTACCAGCTGCGGGCCTATCAGCCAGGAGATCCGCGGCATCATATCGACTGGAAAGCGACGGCCAGATCCGGTGACCTCATGACGCGAGTTTTTGCAGAGGCGCAGCTCCTCGAAGTCATGGTCGTACTCGACGTCGGACGCACGAGCCGGAATCAGCTGGATGGCCTGTCTCAGCTTGGCCACTATGTGAACCTGGCAGCCCGTCTCGCCGAACATGCCGTGGCCTGCGGCGATCGTATCGGCCTTGTTGCCGTCAGCGATCGTCCTGTGACTCTGGTGCCACCGGGACATGATCAAAATACCTTACTGCGCATCCGCCGGGCCCTGGGTGCCCTCCGTTCGGAACCGCTCGAATCGGACATGCTGGCAGCGGCGCGGGAAATGAGCCGCGTCGTGCGACACCGCTGCCTCGTCATCGTTCTGACGGATCTCTTCGGCATTGATGCGAGCGGCCGGCTCACTCAGGCGATCCGGCTCTGGGTACCGCAACATCTCCCGGTGATTGTCGGGCTGACGGGCGCCGAGCTTACAGCGCTTACCAGCCAGGCGGCGGACGACTGGCTCGACCCTTACGTGAGCCTCGCTGCAGAGGACTATCGGCTGAATCTTTCCCGGGGTATGGAGGGACTGCGCGCCCTGGGGGCCGAGACCCTTTCCTCACGACCGGAAGCGCTCGAAGACAACCTGTTCCGACGCTATCAGCAGCTTAAGGCGCGGCGTCGCGTTTGAGGGTGTTTCCTGGACCGGCGAGACGCTGCAGCCAGGGATGGACAAGCACCAGGAGAAAGAGAACCCAGTAGCCGAGACCAACGATCAACCGCATGGTCAGGCTGAAGCGGTCGTCCGGGGAGACATAACCTTCTATGAGTCCGGCCCCAACAAGAAACACAACGCAAACCACCAGCAGGGGACCACAGCGCCCCACGGCCGCACGAAAGGAGTCAATGCGGCTCAAGTGTCCCGGACGGGCGAGCGCTTCACCGATGTAGAGGCCCATGGCGCCCGCGATGGCAATCACACTCAGCTCAACGAAGCCGTGCGCGGCAATAAATTCGAAGAGCCTGCCGGCGAGGCCGTACTGCGCGGTGAAGGCGAACACGCCGCCGATCATGAGGCCGTTCAGGCCGATGATGTAGATCGTGCCGAGGCCGTAGAGCGCCCCGAGACTGACGGCCGTCAGGGTTACAACAATGTTGTTCGTGAAGATGCCGACGGAGAGCAACGACGACGGCGTGACGTTGAGCAGACCATCGGTCCAGAGTTCACCACTCTGCACCGTAGCGATCATGGCTTCCGAGGCAAAGAGCGTGGCGAGCTCCGGAAAGCTCGCCACAAGCCACCAACCGGCACAGCCAGCGAGGATGAAGCCGAGGGTGACTGAGACGATGTGCCAGCGAAGTGCC
>JBCDDI010000430.1:0-3773 GCA_039180365.1 Pseudomonadota bacterium | reverse complement strand
GCTCGGCATGCTGTTCGGTCTCCAGCGTATGCGGGCGGCGCTGTGGCTCTCCATTCTGCTGAACGTGACCAACGTTGTGCTTGATGTGTTTTTTGTCCTGGGTCTCGGACTAGGCGTAGCCGGCGTTGCTGCCGCCACACTCATTGGCGAATGGTTGGCGGCGCTCGCGGGTCTGACAATCCTTTACCGGATCCTCCCCTGGCGCGCCGTCGCATGGAAAGCCAGCCTCTGGCGGAAGGAACCGCTAAAGCGACTGATGAGCTTGAGCGGCAATCTCATCGTCCGCTCCTTTTTTGTCCAGCTGCCGTTTTTCGTTTTCACCATGATCGGCGCAAGCCTTGGGGATCTTGTCCTCGCGGCGAACGCGATTGTGATGCAGCTCTTTATGGCCATGGCTTTTGTCCTAGACGGCCCCGCGCACACGGCGGAAACGCTTTGCGGATTTGCCTACGGCGCGAGAAACCGCGCTGGACTTCGGGACTCGGCGCGCTACAGCGGCTTCTGGGCGCTGGGCCTGGCAGCCGCTCTATCCTTACTCCTGCTGGCTGGCGGGGAGACCTTTGTCGCCTGGCTGACGCTGCTACCAGACGTCCGTGCCGCCGCCGCACCGCTCCTGCCCTGGGCGGTAGCGGCCCCGCTCGTGGCCGTCTGGGCCTTTCATCTCGATGGGGTCTTCATCGGCACCACGCAAACGGCCGTGCTCCGAAACTGTATGTTTATCGCCGCCCTTGTTTATCTGGCGGTGATCTGGCTGAGCATCGATCGCCTCGGCAATACGAGTCTCTGGCTTGCCATGATGGTGTTTATGGGCCTGCGCGGAATCCTGCTCGGCGCCTGGTATCCGAGGATCGAACGACAGCTGCTCTAAACGGAGTATGCCCGCTGAGTGACACTTACTCTCGATGGTCGCCTGGCGCTAGCTTTCGAAGCAGCCCTCGACCGGCTTGTTGTCGCCGAAGATCCGCACGCCTTCCGAATGATTGCTGGCGATGGCAATACCAGTGCTGGTGATGGTGGCGAAGCTCCAGGTCTTCTGGACCCAGACCGGGGCTTCCCCACGCTCGAGGGCCTTTGATATCCAGGCATGGCCTACCGCCATTCCCGCGCCCCAGAGCAGCACCTCGCCGCTGCTCGGCTGGCTGCCGATAAGCTGACGGGTGATCAATGCGTCCTCCACGTAGCAGGGATCCTGAGCCGCGGACAGCGTCTGAGCCACATCAATGGCATGCAGCGTCTGCCAGGCGATCTCCTCGTTGGACAAACTGAGCGACTGACAGCCGCCGAAAGCAAGGATGGCGGGCAGCATCAGCAGCCGGCCTAGCCGCCGAAAGCCGGAGGCCGTGGACGTAGACGTGGAATAGAACAGCTGGAAGTTGGGCAAGATGAGCTACTCGATATCTGGGGGGTAGCAGCATTCTCAAGACCATCGACGCTGGAGGCTGTAGTGGAGATTCTTAACTAATGTAAGAATTTCTAATTCCTGCGTAATTGTCTGATTTTGCTAACTTTAATGGATGACTACGCTCGAGACTTTGCCGTTCAGGGACCATTCAGGCTGACTCTGTTGTCATCCCCGGTGAGGCTCATGCGTTAAAATCATGAGCGTTCCTCTTTCCTTCACTCAGAACCAAGAACAAGACCCCCGGAAAACCATGCACCGCCCCCCAGCCCTTACTCACCCTTCAATGACTTTGCTATCTGTTGCCCTGGTTGCGGTCCTGACCGGCTGCGCCAGCACGCCGGGTAAACCGATAGTCGATATGAAGGGGGTGAACGCCTACCAGTACGAACAGGACCTCGAAGAGTGCTCTGTGTACGCCGATGAGGTTGAAGTTGGCGCCAAGGCCGTCGGGGGCGCCGCCACCGGTGCCGCGGTGGGCGCTGCCATCGGCGCAATCTGGGATGGCTACCGGGGCAACAGCCCTGAGCGAGGTGCTGCCACCGGTGCGGTGATCGGTGGCGCCGGCGGCGTTGGCAGCGGCGTCACGGAACGCAGCCAGGTGGTAAAAAACTGCCTCCGCGGTCGCGGCTATCGCGTTCTGAACTGACCTCGATCAGACCGCCGTTAACGCGCGGTCCGACCAGACACGGCAAAGCTCCACATCTGTTGAGTTGCGTCCGCGAAAGCGTCTATTCTGGACTGCTTTTCTTGGCACCAACCACTGTAGGGAGTAAGCCGATGGCGGAAGCCGAAGACTATACGAGTGACCTGAACAACCTGGCGATGGGGGAGGAAGCCGTACCGCTTCTCGACGCCGTTAAAAAGCACATCGCTGACAACGTCGCTCCGATCCAGGATGAGTTTTACCGCCTCGGCGAAGGTCGGGAAGACCGCTGGAGCTGGGCACCGGGTCAGCTCGAACTCCTGGACGGCGCCAAGGCCAAGGCCAAAGAGTCGGGCCTCTGGAACTTCTTCCTGCCGGACGCCGATACAGGCGAAGGTCTGAAGAACCTCGACTATGCCTATATCGCTGCCGAACTCGGCAAGTACCCGCTGGCCTCCGAGACGCTGAACTGTTCCGCACCGGACACGGGCAACATGGAAGTGCTCGAGCGCGTGGGTACCCCGGAGCAGAAGGAGCAGTGGCTGAAGCCGCTCCTGAACGGAGAAATCCGCTCCGCTTTCGCCATGACCGAACCGGGCTTACCTTCTTCAGACGCGAAGAACATCTCAACCTCCGCCGTCCTCGACGGGGACGAGTGGGTTATCAACGGCGAGAAGTTCTACATCTCCGGCGCTGGCGATCCGCGCTGCAAGATCATGATCACCATGGTCAAAACCAGCCCCGATGCACCGCCGCACCGCCAGCAGTCGCAGATCCTTGTGCCCACGGACACGGCCGGCGTCGACATCCTCGAAGGGATGGAGGTGTTCGGCCACGACGATGCGCCGCACGGCCACATGCACATCAAGTTCAATGATGTGCGGGTACCCAAGGAGAACATTCTCCTCGGCGAAGGCCGCGGCTTCGAGATCTCTCAGGTGCGTCTGGGTCCCGGCCGCATTCACCACTGCATGCGCTCCATCGGCCAGGCCGAACGGGCGCTGGATCTGATGATGAAGCGCGCCACGACACGGGAAGCCTTTGGCAAACCGATCATCAGCCTCGGCAAAAACCTGGAAGTGGTTTCCCGGGCTCGCATTGAGATCGAGGCCATGCGCCTTATGGTGCTGAAGGCGGCGAAAGCCATGGACGTGCTCGGCAACCGCGAAGCCCGCATCTGGGTACACATGGTGAAAGCCCTGGTACCCGAGCGGGTCTGCCAGATCATCGATCAGGCGATTCAGATGCACGGTGCCACCGGTGTCTCTCAGCGGACGCCACTGGCCGGCATGTATACGGGTCAGCGGACCCTGCGCATCGCCGACGGCCCGGACGAGGTTCATCACATGGTGGTGGGCCGCGCCGAGCTGCGTAAATACCAGTAAGGCGAGCGCGAAAAACCGGTCTGTAAGGACCGGCACCACGGAACCAACGCCCGCGTGTGCCTGGGGTACCCCCAGCACCGCGGGCGTTTCTTTAGCTGGGGGTGCATGTTGCGAGCGTGACCAAGCGCGCTTCCATTCCCGGGGAACACTTCTTTTAGAATAGAGAGACAGCCCGAAGCTGGGCATTTTCAAGGGGAGAAACACATGGCATCGACGGAACAGACCCTCTACGAGGTGAAAGCCGGTGGCGCCTGGATCAAGCTGAATCGGCCAGAGAAGCGCAACGCGCTCTCCGCGCTGCTGACCACAGAGGTACACGATCACATCGCCGCCGCCAACGCGG
>JBCDDI010000429.1:0-3788 GCA_039180365.1 Pseudomonadota bacterium | reverse complement strand
CTTCTTACCGCTTCACTTCTTACCGCTTCACTTCTTACCGCTTCCCAGCGCTACTCTTCCAGTACCATAGTGCCTTCTAGTTTGGGGAGGAGACCGCACTATGACCAGTCGGCCCACGTGCACACGAAGCGTTGTGCTGGCCCGGCGACCGGATGGCAACCCGGTTCCGGAAGACTTCAGCCTTATCGAAGAAGCTCTGCCTGCGTTGAACGACGGTGAACTGTTGCTGGTCAACGAGTTCGTCTCCCTCGACGCGGGATTCCGCAACTGGATGGATGAAGACAGCGGCGATGCCGTGCTGCCGGCCATGGCCCTCGGCGCCCCAGTCATGGGCCTGGTGCTCGGCACGGTGCTGGAATCCCGCCACCGGGACTTCGAACCTGGCACACGCCTCATGGCCCGCCTCGCCTGGCAGGAGCACACGGTCACCGATGCCACGGACTTTCTCATCCGTCTGCCGGAGCCTCTGGAAGCCGATGCCGAGCACTATCTAGGGATCCTCGGTGACACCGGCCTGTCCGCCTTCTTCGGGCTCCGCGACATTGGTCGACCGAAGGACGGGGAAACGGTGCTCGTCAGCGCTGCGGCAGGCGCTGTCGGTTCCATTGCCGGACAGCTGGCGCGGATCATGGGTGCTCGGGCCGTGGGAATCAGTAGCGGTCCGGAGAAGCTCGAACGTCTGAAGCGCGATCTCGGCTACGACGCCGTCATCGACCGGCGCAAACCGCTGCCGGATCAGCTCGCCAGCGCCTGCCCGGAAGGTGTGGACGTCTACTTCGACAACGTCGGCGGGCCCATGCTGGAAACGGTGATCGATCACCTGGCTGAGGGGGCTCGGGTGGTGCTTTGCGGCGCCGTCTCCACTTACGGTCAGGCAGCGGAAGGACCAAAGAACCTCTTTCAGCTTGTTACCCGGCAGGCGGCGATGAGCGGCTTTCTTACCCATACGCGAGCAGAGGAATATCCGGAGGCAAGAGCTGAGCTCGCCCGCTGGCTCAAGGAAGGGAAACTCGTCGCCCCGGAGCACAGACTCCAGGGCATTGAACAGGTGGCACAGGCGTTCTGCGATCTGTTTGCCGGCCGCAACTTCGGCAAGACGCTCGTCGAGCTTTGAGGCGCGGCCGGCAGCGATCAGTCGTCGGTGAGCGCCGCCACAACCTCGTCGATCACGGCGTCCGCCTTGGCCCGCATCTCGTCGTCCGTTGCGTCCTGAATCGGATGTGCAACAAACACGCAGCGCGCATCGGACATGCCAAGGGCATCGGCCTGCGTCTGAGCCGCATCGCGGAACTCACTGGAGGCGAGCGATACGGAAGGCTTACCCTGAATCTCAAAAAATACCGTGTCATGCAAACTGCACGTGGTACAGGAGCCTCAGTCAGCCAGCGCCTCGATAACGAAGTCGTTGTCCCGGGAAATCTCGGCGCGGAGCGCATCGGGCGCCGGCTTCGTGAAGGTCGGCTTCGCATAGCGGTTGATCGACACTTCCGGCAGCCGCTCAGCAAGCCGTGCCTCAAGCTGGTCGATGAGCACGTTACCACGCGGCTTTGAGATATCCAGAAACGCCACCTTGCCGGTGATGGCGCCCGTCCGCGGCGTCAGCTGCCGCGTTACCGGCACTCGTTCGTCCGTGGGATCCAGAATGGTGGTCATTCACACCTCCTCGATTTTCTTCGACACCGATATGGAGCCGATTTCGCCGGTTGCCCAGCCGTGAAACGCGCCGGAAAACTTTCCGGCATCCGCACCGGCGACCACCATGTGGATGTCGTCCGGCGTTTTAAACTTAGGCAGCGCGCGCGCCTGCGCCGCTGCGTCCATGGCCTCGAAGGCCGCTCGCTTGAATCCTACGGCGGAGGTCTCATTCTCCACAAGCTCGCTGAGTGGTCGCGCGGTGACTTCCTGAATGCGCGCCCGCACGTCGGCCTTGCTGTAACCGTCGCGGATCAGCGTATCAACGTGCTCGGGGCAGACCACGAGCAGCACCTCGGTTGCGAAGTGGGCCTTGGGATGGAAAGCCGACTCGAGCGACAGACCAAAGGACCCAGCCAGCTGACTCGCCTGCCGGGAATCCTGATCGACGATGAGCGTCGGTCCACTCGTCATGGTGAAGACGGTCACCACTGAATCCGTTGCTTCGTAACCGCGCTCAACGTGCAGGGGATCCCAGGGACTGCGTTCCTCGAACTCCGGGAAGCACATCGTAAATTTCATCGGATTACCGAGTGTCGAGCGTTCCGTACCACCGGGTTTGGCGCCGCCGATGTTGCGCACCGCCAGCCGCACGGCGCGGCCGATGGTGGCGTTGGCCCGGTTACCCTGACCAAGGGCCCCGAGCTTCATGTTCATGCCGATGCGCTCGCGGACCGGTCCGTTGATGACCATCACCGGACTGGCGCCCATGGTCGTCGCCATGACGCCGTGAATGTTGTATTCCTCCGTGAGGATCGCTTCCGTCGCCGCGATGATCACCGGCAGATAGTCGGGCTTACAGCCGGCCATCACGGCGTTGATGGCAAGCTTTTCGATGGTCACGTCACCCATGTTCGGCGGCATGGCGCCGAGAACCTCCTGGGCATCCCGAGCGGTCCCGGAGAGCATGCGCATGACGCGTTCAGGCGTTGGTGGCACCAGCGGCAGGCCGTCCGAGAAGCCCTGGTCGAACATGAATTCGAACTCATCGTCGGCAGGTGCAATTTCGATTTTCCTCGCCCGAAGCGGCGAATTCTCAGCCTCTGCCCTGAGTCGATCGGCGATGGTTGGATCCACGGACAGGGAACCGCAGCCCGGCCGCCATTCAGGCAGCTCCGCCCAGTCGAGACCGGGGGCGCCTCCTAGGTCTTCTGCCAGGGCCTGCCACTCATCGCGGACAAACCCCACCAGCGCCTGTTCAAGACGCCCCTCCCCGTCACTGAGGAACAGGCTCGGCACCGTGTCGATGTCATAGGCGAACGACACCTTCAGGCTCGCATCATCAAGGAGCGGAAAGCCCGGGGCGAAGCGCTCGACGAGGGCGCTATTGCCGTCCGTCGTCTGCCCGGCAATGCGGAAGTCGACGCTGGCGGCGGCTCCTTCGTAGAGAGCGGCCAGCACGGGCATCACCACCTGACAGGTGGGACAGTCTTCCTTCACAAAACAGATAAGCGAGCGTTTGCCGCTTGGAAAGCTGTGTTCTCCCCCGGCCTCGTCCGCGAGCAGAAATGCCGGTAGCGCCTGCCCCGCCTGCATGGTCGTCCCCTTGTCAAAGTCCTATGCCCACCGACCCTACCCCAGTACCATGCCAGGCGCTACATAATGCGTTTCACGCAGGAGAGGGATCATGATTCTCGAGGAGCGGAGGCTCGATCCGAGCCGCTTCGAACAGGAGACGGGCTGGGCGCTGAAGCCGGAAGGCGCCTGCAAGGGGGAGATCTGTATCCCACTGCCGGACGATGTCCGCCAGAGCCTCGATGCAGTGGCCGTCGCCGAAACCATGGGGCTCCCTGTGGTGGAGGATCAGGGGCTCATCGCCATCGGCCCGGAGTCCATCGGCGCTCGGGCTCTGTCCACGGCAACGGCTCCAGAACTTGTCCTGCCGGACCTCGACGGCAATCCCTTCAAGCTTTCTTCCCTAAAAGGGCAGAAAACTATCCAAGAGATAGCGCTCCCGACACGACCAGATGATGCGGCATGCGGTCTGCCATCTTTCTTTATACTGCCGTCTGCTTGGCTTGGCGCGTTTCGCAGTGAGTGCAGAAAATGTGTTTTCGGGGTGTCATTCTGTAAAATTTCGTCGTAAGGAAAGGCAT
>JBCDDI010000428.1:0-3788 GCA_039180365.1 Pseudomonadota bacterium | reverse complement strand
GGCGACCCCGACTGGATCGTGAACGCGAGCATCAACTGGAACCTCGATCGGTTCAGCCTTGGCTGGAACGGTCGCTATGAAGCCAGCCAGCTGCTCTTCGGCCTGACCACGGCGCAGTTTGACGGCGATCCGAACTTCGCCGACCCGGCGAACACAGGCAGCTCCTGGGTACACGATTTCAACTTCAACGTTGATGTGTCTCAGAAGGTCCGGATCTTCGGCGGGCTGAATAACGCCTTCGATCGGCAGCCGTATCTCGGTGCTCTGACCCGTCCTGCGGGTCCCCGGGGTCGCTTCGCTTTCCTGGGTCTGAACTTCCGGACCTGATCTCTCAACCGACCGCGTTGCAGCGGTCGAAACGGAGAAGCAAAGGGCGCTCATCTGAGCGCCCTTTTTCTTTGTGCGCTGCAGAGCGCGGCTCCTACGCGGCAGCGTTAAGAACGTCGGAATTGTTCCTGTTTCCGATGCTGTGCTGCACAAGATTCCCGTCGTCGCAGGAAACCAACCGCTCAGCGGGTAGCCCTTTGAGATCCGTCATGAAATGGGTGTAGCCTCTGAGGTGAGCACTGGGGAGTGCTCGGACAATTTGAAAGTGTCACTGCGTTTTGCGGCTTAGGCCGCTCGACTTGGGTCAGTCGACGACTAGCGATAGTCGAAGGGGAATCAGTAGTGAAGAAGTTTCAGCAGATTGCTGCCGTTGTGGTGGCAGGTGCTGGGGTGGCCGCCTTTAGCGGATGCGCTTCAGCGCCCCAATCAACGCCTCTGTACGCCAGCGCTTATCAGAGTGCCGATGCCGTCGAGTGCCGTCGTCTCATCAGGACCGGCACCCGAATCGCAACCCTGGAATGCCGGACTCGCGGTGAATGGGCAGCGGATACGGCTCGAGGCCAAGCATTTACCCGGGAGTTGCAGCAGCAACAGCGAACGCTGTTGCAACGGTAACGCCTGCGGAATTTGCTGAGTTCGGTCGTCAGCCTGGAAAGACGGCCAGGGTGGCTTCTGCCTTCGTTTCAACGTCGCGGGCGAGCCTCGGTACGTATTCCGGATGGCCGAGTTCCGGTCGCGCATCGGCCCAGCCGATGGAGGCGAGGGCGCGGATCAGAAGAAACAGCGGGATGAGCGCTGCCTGCTCCTCTCTCAAAGCCCGGTAACGGCGGTAGCCCTTAAGCAGTGCGCCCTGGTAAGCGCTGAAGGCAGGATCTTCCTGATAGTTCTTGAGGGCAACGGCTAGATCGTAGCTGTGCCAGCCAAAGGCGGCATCGTCGAAATCAATGATGTGCAGCCGGCCCCCTTCACCGACGACAACGTTCCCGGGATGCAGGTCCGCGTGGATGAGGGAGTACTCGTCCGTCGACTGATCAAGTCTGGTAAGAATGTCGTGCAGGCGCTCGCGAAGCGCTGCGAAACGGTTTTTTTGCGCAGTGTTCAGACGTCGGGCCAGCCAGAACGGACCCCAGTGTGGTTCTGCTCCCATGAGACCAGCGGCGTCGAGCTGGCGACGCTGGAAGTCTACTGGCGGCTTCCAACTGCTGGCCTGGTTGTGCAGCGTGGCGAGCAGTCCACCGAGGCTTTCGAAGCGTTGCAGGAATCCGGCTCGATCCTGCCCGGTTGTCATGAGTGAATTCATGGTCTCGCCTTCCACCCACTCGAGCATGCCCGCGTAGCAGGGTACGCCGGCAACGCTTGCTTCCCCGTAAAGGGACCCGGAACGCGTTGCTCTCGGGACCGGCACGTCGATGCCTTCTTTCCGCAGCGCGGCCGTCCACTGTTGTTCGGAGGTGAGCTCCTTCAGGCTGTGATAGCCGGGCCTGTGCAGACGGAAGACAAAGCGCTCACCGTTCTGTGCGGTGACAGCGAAGACCACATTCTCTGAATGAGAAACGATCTCCAGGGACGCAACGTCGAGGTCCCATGCATTGAGTGCCGCGCGCGCGGCTGCCGCATAGTCGGGTTCAGGCACGAGCGACTGTTAGAACGTCGCGGAAAGCGCTCATGAAGGCTTCCGCGTGCACGCGTCCGTAGACCAGCGGCGGTCTGAGCTTCACCACGTTGCCGAAGGCGCCGGCGTTGCTCACCAGAAAACCGCGGTCTTTGAGGGCGTGGACAATCTCGATAGCGCCGTCCCGATCCGGCCGGGTGCTCTCCGGTTCTACCCACTCAAGCGCATAAAAGAGTCCCTGGGCGCGGATATCACCCAGGCGGGGATGCGCTCGCTCGGCCTGAAGGTTTTGCAGGGCCTGAAGCAGCCAGGCGCCCGTTTCCTGAACGTTGCGCAGCACCTGTTCCTGTTCGATGACGTCCAGCACGGCGTTGCCGGCGGCGGCCTGTGCAGGCGTTGAGGCGAAGGTATTGAAGTAACGGGTGCTGTTCCGAAAGGCGGCCAGCAGATCGGCGCTTGCGGCCGTGGCCGCAAGGGGGATGCCAGCGCCGATGGGTTTGCCCATAGTCACAATGTCGGGTTCGAAACCGGCGCTCTCATAGCCCCACCAGTTACCGGTGCGGCAGAGTCCGGCCTGCACTTCGTCACAGATGAATAGCCCACCGGCATCGTGCACGAGGGTCTGCGCCTGCGCCAGATAGCCGGGGAGCATCGTCGGCAGACCTTCGTTGGCGAAAATCGGGCAAACAAGCATGCCGGCAAAGGGGACGCCGTCCTTCTTGAAACCTTCGATGGTCTTCTGCAGCGCCTCCAGATGGATGCTTAAAGGATCGCCGTTTAACTCAGCGGCCCGATAGGAGTCCGGGAATGGAACGGCTCGGACATCGCCCCGGCTGGAATCGCAGCGTGTCAGGCGGCGAACTTCCGTGCTGTTGCCATGGTAGGCGGCGTTGGTGCAGATGATGCCCTGACCACCCGTTGCTGCCCGGGCCATCATCAGGGCAACTTCGTTCGCCTCCGTACCCGTGCAGCTGAACACCACGCTTTCGATCCCGGCATGGTGTTTTGCGGTGAGCCGCTCCGCGTATTCGACGATGGCCTCGTGCAGGTAGCGGCTGTGCACGTTCAGGGTGCCCAGCTGGCGGGACACCGCCTCAACCACATGGGGATGGCAGTGGCCGACGCTCGGCACATTGTTGTACATGTCGATGTAGCGGCGGCCGTCGGCGTCTTCCAGGTATACGCCGTCGCCGCGCACGATGTGCACGGGGTCCCGATAGAAGAGGGTAGAGCCGCTGCCAAAAGCCTGGTCCCGCCGGGTTTTGAGATCGGTCATAGCCCCTCCCGTGGTTGTTCGCTTCGGCAGGCCTCAGGCGGCGTTCTGATCGGCTCCCGCGTCGAGGCCGAGGAAACGTCGCGTGTGTTCAGCCACGGCGGCAACGAAGTCAGGCTCCAGGTGAATGTGGTGCGGCCCCGGCAACCGTTCTACGGTTAGCTTTGGGTGGTGGGCTTCTGCTGCTTCGATTTCACCCTGGTACCACTTGTCCCCCTGCTCGGCGACCAGCAACAGCGCCGGCGCTGTGCTGCCTTCCAGGAGCAGGTTGATGGTTTCGCGCGTGTGCCGGAGCGGCGTTGAAAAGCGGATCCGTGGGTCGGTCCGCCAGGTTACACCCCCGTCCACAGCCTTGTGACCACGGCCAACCAGCGTACTTGCTGCTTCGAAAGACTGGTCCGTTGCTTCTGTGACGCGGCGGGCCATGGTTGCCGCGTCGGGGTAAGTGCGCGGAGTCTTGCTGTGAGCCGTCAGCATCTTCTCGATGGCTTCGCGATTCTGGCCCAGGCGTTCTTCCATGGAGATGCCGCCGGTGGCGATAAAGCCATCAACGTGAACAACCTTCAGCACCTGCTC
>JBCDDI010000427.1:0-3790 GCA_039180365.1 Pseudomonadota bacterium | reverse complement strand
TGATCACCTCGTCCACCGGGCGGCGCGTGGAGACCACGTCGTTGGCAGGAAAGTCGTCGACGGGATACCCCATGGCCACGCAGCTCATGATCACCTGCTCGTCGGGGATCTGCGCGTATTCGCGCACCACCGGGGACTGCATGATGCCCTGGCCGTTGATCACGCAGCCGAGGCCCCGGGACCAGGCGGCGTTCACAAGACAATTGGTTACGGCGCCGCAATCGAAGATGGCGATGTCGTTGTCTGTGAGGCTCGCATCGAAAGCGATGACGATGGAGACCGGCGCGTCGAACTGGCGGAAACCACGCATGACCCAGTCCTTGCGCCGCACCTTATCGGACCAGTCGATGTCCATCGCTTCGAAGAGCTGCCCGGCAATCTGCTTCTGCCGCTCCCGGTGTACGCCCTCATAAGGCCCGTGCATGCGAATTTCCCGGGACGCGGGCACGCCGGCCAGATTCCGCTCCGTGTTGCCTGCGCGAATGCGGTCGAGGGGTTCGCCGGTGACCACGTGCAGATGCCAGGGTTGGGTGTTCATGGAGGACGGTGCCCGGGTCGCAAGGGCGACGATCTCCCGGATTACATCTTTCGGCACCGGGTCCTGGCGGAAGCCCCGAATGCTTCGTCGGCCGAGCACGACGTCGTCGAATTCCATCTGCTTACTCCCCCGAATGAGCTGAATTTTCCAGGTGTGCCGCCATGATCCGGCGGGCTTCCCGATAATTTATTTTGCCGTTTTCATGGCGGAACTCGACGTCTGTCAGCAGCAGGACCCGCGGATGTTTGTAGCGGGCCAGATTCTGACTGAGGTGATCCTGGATGGCTTCCGTCGATGGTGCTGGCGTGCTGCCACGGACGATGGCGGTCACCCGCTCACCCCAGCGTTCGTCGGGCATGCCAAGGACAGCGGCGTCTTTTACCCCGGGCACCTGCTTGAGCGCTTCTTCCACCTCTTCCGGATAGACCTTCTCACCGCCGGTGTTGATGCAATTGTTACCGCGGCCGAGGAGCGTCATGGTCCCGTCTGCTTCCAGGCGGCACCAGTCCCCGGCCATGGAGTAGCGCACGCCATCAACAACCGGGAAAGTACTGGCGGTGCCCGCTTCGTCTTTGTAATAGCCAAGGGGCAGGGGGCCGGCTTTGGCCAGTCGACCGGCTTCGCCGGAACCCGCTGCCACTTCCGTGAAGTCCTCGCGGAAAAGCTTAACTCCTTCACCGGGACGGAAACGTCCCGTCGCACCGGACTCTCCCGGGCGCGTGGTGCTGATGCCTATGCGGGAACCTTCCGAGGAACCTAAGGAGTCCGAGAGCTGCGCCGCCGTGAAGTGCCGCAGCAGTCCCTGCTTCAGGCGTTCGCTCCACATGGCCCCGGCGGAAGAGATGAGTTTGACGGAGTCGAGATCGTAGCGTCCCGGCTCCGCTTCCAGGGCTTCGAGAAGCGGCAGCGAGAAGGCGTCCCCGACCAGAGCGAGCCGCTCGACGCGATGGGCCTCAAGCTGCGCGAGGCAGGCAGCTGCATCGAAGGACCGGGTCGGCAGCAGCACCAGGGTACCGCCGTTGACCAGTGTCGACAGCATGGTTGTGAGCCCCGTGGAGTGCATGAGCGGGGCAGCCGGCAGTGCGACCGGCGCATGATCCGCCTGCTTGAGGAGCTCGATGTGACTCGCAACATCAGGAGCCGGCGTCATACCGATGGCGGCGATGCGCGCCGCCGCGGGCCACATTACCGCCTTCGGGTAGCCCGTGGTCCCACCCGTGTACATGAAGTAGAGGTCCTCGCCGGAGCGTTCATTGCCGAGCGGCTCGGCGCTGCCTTCGCGGCAGCAGACTTCGAAAGGTAGTGCAAAAGCCGGACCCTCATGGGGGCTCCCGCCGACCTCGAGGTAAGCCTTAACCGTTGGCAGGCGATCTCTCAGCTTATCGATCTCGCCGCGAAACTCGGCGTCGTAGGCCACCACCTCAGCATCGGCATTATCCAGAAGATAGTGGAGCTCCTCGGCGACGTAGCGATAGTTGACGTTCGCGTGCACGAAGCGGCCCTTGGCGCAGGCGGCAAAGAGCTCAACGTAGGCGGGGCTGTTTCTGAGATAGAAGGCGACCTTGCTCCCAGGCTCCAGACCCATAACGCTAAGGGCGCGGGCCAGGCGATTGGCGCGGCGGTCGAGATCCTGCCAGCTGAGGCGGTCACCTCCGTAAATCACGGCCGTCCGCTCCGGGAAGGTCGCTGCGACCGCTTCAAAGAGGTCGCCGAAGTTAAGGTAAGGGTAGTCGCTCGCCAAGGCGGAGCTCCGGCTCAAGGATCGGGCAAGATTACCAGAGCCTGAATGGCCACCGCGGCCCGCCGGACGATCTCGCGCTGCTGCTTGAAGCCGGTTTCGAAGAGCATTTCCATCGTGCTGTAGTAAACCTCGGTGCCGAGGCGCAGCCGGGCGCGCAGGGTGGTTGGCGCGATTTCCGGATAAGTTGCCGCCAGCTCTCTGGCCAGGGCGCCAGACATCTGCTGATGAGCGGCGATGCGCAGTTGCCGCAGTTCGGGCAGCGAGCGCAGCAGCACCATGAGCTCAAAGCTCGCCTTAAAAGCCCGGGTCAGCTCGATGTCGGCGGTCATAAGGGCTTCGATGGCGTCGACACCGCCGGTGAAGGAAGCCTTTCCGGCATCCAGGTGCAGCGGTACCAGGGCGTTCTGCGCGTCGAGGAGACGCTGGGCCAGAATCGCGAGCAACATCTGTTTGTCGGCGAAGTAGCGATAGAAAGTGGGCGGCGTCATGCCTGCCCGGGCGGCGACGGCATTCGAGTTCAGCGCCTCGTAGCCCGATTCCTCAAGGATGCACTGTGCCGCATCGAGGAGCGCCTCGTAGCTTTGCCGGGCGCGCGGTTGGACGGGTTCCGTCAGCGGTCGGGCGCGCTCAGACAATGATGATGCCTTCCTGGCGCGGTTCGTAGCCAATGGCATTCTCAGCCTGCTTGGCGGCCCGTTCCTCCTGATCGTAGGGATCCGAGTAATAACCGAGGGCAATGCCTCCAGCCGTATAGCCCATGAGCTCCGTGAGCTCCTGCGGCAGCGTCCGGGCGATCTCCGGCGGACAGCTCAGGTACTGATTTTCTTCCTGACGCAGCCAGTCCAGACAGTAGTCGACGTTCAGACCCATGCGCACGTCGTTACTGTTGTTCCCGCCGCCGGCGTGGATCACTGAACCCGTAAAGAAGAGTACCGAGCCGCGGGTCATCTCGGCCTGCACGATCTCTTCCGGCGCCGGTTCCCGTTCCTTAGGCCGGGCCGCACTGCCGGGCGCCACCCGAGTTGCGCCGTTTTCAGCTGTGAAGTCCGTCAGCGCCCACATGGTGTTCAGCTGCGTTTCGATGTCCCGGGGCAGATAGCCGCCCCAGGCGTCCCGGTCCCGGTGCAGGAGCTGGTCTGACTCGCCCGGTGGATGGAGGAGAATGCCTTCGTTAGATGCATCGATGCGCGCATCCGTGATCATTGAGAAAAAATCGTATTGCGCACCTTGAATGACGACAAACGTGCCAGCCACTACTTCTTCAATAGACACCGAAGCATCGAGCTTCATCTCGACGCCTTTGCTCAGCGCCCCTTGCGTTATGATACCAATTTTGCCGGGGCGGTCATTGGGGTTGGACAACATCAAGTGTCTCTTCCGTCTTGGGTGATTTTCTCAAACAGTTTCTGTGTCAATAATCCGGACAGTAAAATGGTCACGATCGCGTGGATCAAGCCGGCAAAGACATTACGAAAGAAATATCTAACACCCTGGGGGAATAACAAAATAAG
>JBCDDI010000426.1:0-3800 GCA_039180365.1 Pseudomonadota bacterium | reverse complement strand
GCTGAAGCCGCCGATGAGAGCGGAGGCCTAGACAGCGTCGTGATCCGGGACATGTGTTGAGTTCACCCGGATCACGTTGCCGCCAGGTTCCGTTACCCGAAAGGTATCGTGTATTCGGCCTCGCTCGATTTCACTAACAGTATAGCCGCTTCCCGCCATGGCGGTGTGGCTGGCATCGAGATCCTCGACCATAAAGTCGAACTCCGCCGAACCTGCCTCCCCGGGTTGCAGGATGAGATGCGTGCCACCCCGCAACTCGAGGACCACCACTTCGTCGCCACGGAAGATCGGGCGCAGTCCAACGGTCTCCATGAAGTTCGCACTGGCGTCGAGGTCCGGTGTTTTCAAGGCAACATGGCCAATCCAGACCGGAGGCCGTGTCTTTTCCTGAGGCGCCGTTTCCTCAGGCGCCTTTTCCTTAGGCGCCTTATCTGTATCGCTGCTCATCGCACATCCATTGCAAGACCTGTTGGGGAGAGTTTAGCGCGGGTGCCACTGGCGAATGGGTCCTTGCATTGAAGAGAGCTCTGGTGTTATACATATGTACAACACTAAACATGCAGCACTCATCAATAACACCGCAATGACCGATTGGGACGAGCGAGAACCGATTTACGTGCAGCTGGCGCAAACCGTGCTGGAGAACATTCTCCGCGGCTCGCTGCCGGAAGGAGAACCGGTGCCATCGGTCCGCCAGGTCGCGAGCCAGGAGCGCATTAATCCGCTGACCGTATCCCGGGGTTACCAGATCCTGGTGGACGAGGGGCTTCTCGAGAAGCGCCGCGGCCTGGGGATGTTCGTTGCGGCCGGTGCCCGGGAGCTTGCCCTCCAGCAGGAGCGGGACCGCTTTCTGGCTGAGGAGTGGCCAAAGACCCGGTCGCGCATCGCCCTCCTTGGACTGAACGTTGATCAACTGCTGGCAGAGGAAACATGAGCGAAGCAATCGACCTCTCCCCCACCCAGGAAGCCCCGCTGATTGAAGCGGTGGGCCTGGAGAAGTTTTATAAAGATGTCCGCGCCCTCGACGGTATCGATCTGACGCTCGCGCCTGGTCGAATCCTCGGACTCATTGGCCCGAACGGTGCGGGCAAGACGACGGCCATCAAAACGCTGCTTGGTCTCTCCCGGCGCGACGGCGGCGATCTCAACGTGCTCGGTCTCGATCCGGCCCGGAATCGCGCCCGGATCATGGAGCAAACCGCCTACATCGCCGACACGGGTATCCTGCCGCGCTGGATGCGGATCAGCGATCTCGTGGACTGCTTCGAAGGCCTGCACGCAAGTTTCGATCGAGCCCGCTTCGACGCCACCCTCGCCGAAACGGACATCCGCCGCACAAGCAAAGTGCAGGCCCTCTCCAAGGGCATGAACGTACAGCTGCACCTCGCCCTCATCATGGCCATCGACGCACGGCTTCTGGTGCTCGATGAGCCGACCCTTGGCCTCGATCAGATTTACCGGCAGAAGTTTTACGACCTGCTCATCAACGACTACCTCGATGAAGGGCGCAGCATCCTCATCACCACGCACGAAGTGCGGGAGGTCGAACATCTGCTCACGGACGTCGTGTTCTTGAGCCACGGACGCAAAGTGCTGGACGAGGCCATGGATGATCTGCCGAACCGCTTCATCAAGCTTGTCGCCAGTGCGGACAACGCCGACGCAGCTCGCGCCTTAAATCCCCTGGCGGAGAGCCGCTCCCTGAACGGCACCGAGTTCATCTTCGAAGGTGCGGCAGAAGAGCGCCTGACAAGTCTCGGCACGGTGAGTACGCCAAATCTGGCGGAGTTGTTTGTCGCTGTGGTAGGAGGCCGACAGTGAACGGACGTTTTCTGACTCTCCTGAAACGAGAGTGGCTCGAGGCGCGCCTCGCCTTCTTCTATTTTCCCCTCGGCGCTCTTGCCAGTCTGATCGTTCTGGTGCTGCTCGCCCTGCTGGTTTCCGGCTTCGGCGACTTGAATATGGTCATTGAGTCGGAAGGCACTGGTGCAAATCTGGTGCTGCCGGGTCAGTGGTCCAACGAGGACTGGGCGCAGCGCATGACCTTTTTCCGGTCTATCTCCACGGCACCCTTCTTTCTGATTTACGTGGTTGGCGCGCTCTTCGTTCTCCTCGGCAGTCTCTACGATGAGCGCAAGGATCGATCGGTGCTGTTCTGGAAGTCTCTGCCGGTCACTGATCTGGAAACGGTTCTGAGCAAACTTGTCGTTGCCACGGTTGTTGCACCTCTGGTGATGATCGCCTGCGTGGTCCTGGCGCAACTCTTTCTGCTTGCGGTGATCAGCGTTTTTCTTTCGACCCACGACGTTGGTGGCGTCGGCTCACTATGGCTCAATGCCGGGCTCGTGGGCGGCACTTTTCAGTACCTGCTTGGCTTCCTGATTCAGGCACTCTGGGTGCTGCCGATCAGCGGCTATCTGCTCCTGGTTTCCGCGGCCGCACCAAGGCTGACGCTGCTCTGGGCCATTGCCGTTCCCGTTGTGCCGGTGTTGCTCGAATACGTCCTGTTCCGCACCGGCTACCTGTCCAGCGGGATCTCAAGACACATGGAGCCTGCGGCCCTGCCGAATTTCCTCGGCGACGACGAACGCATCATGCCGGTTGTTACGACGGTGGGAGAGCAGCTCTCACTGCTCATCAGCCTCGATCTCTGGGTCGGGGTGCTGATTGGTGCCGCTTTCGTCTGGGGCGCGGCACAGCTCAGAGGCATGAAAAACGAACTCTGACTCGGCGCTACTGGGAATCAGCGATGATCGACGAAGACGTGCTCTTTCCCGAGCCACATGGCCGAGCGTTTGAAGTCGATGAAGGTGCTTTCGTCCTCCAGTGCAGCCCGTCCGCCGGCACTGCGTTCTTTTGAGCTCCGCGTATCCGAGGGATCAAACCAGAGCTCGGCGTGACCGAGATAAGGTTCCACCACCGTACCCCGCGAGGCCGTCAGGGCACTCTGCAGTTCATCATCGAGCGCCCGGTGCACCTGCACGTAGCGCTGCACGGCCATGGCTTGCGCATGGCGCCGGATAATCGGTCCGTGGCGGGTGCGCCAATAGAACTGCACCTCGGCCGGGTCGCGGCCCGGCTGCTCCCGGAGTGGGAAGTAGAGTTTCGCAAGCGGACTGCGCGGGCCCGCAACCAGGTTCTCAGGCGTGGGATTCACCTGCGGATACTCATAGCCGATCCAGAGCGGTGAATTCGGCAGATCGATGAACCGGGCTTCATCCTCGAGCAGCGCGGCAGCCGCAGCCTGCCCGGCCGGCTCGCTCAATGCCGCCACCAAGGCGTCCCGGTTCTCAAAGGTGACTTCCGCCACTCCGTCATAAGGCGCTTCCATACCGCCGCGGGCCTCGGCCATGGCCGCGTTGGCAGGATGATCAATAGCGTGCACCTGCACGTAGCGCATGGCGTGGATGTGCCGCGCATGACTGGCCACGAGCGGGCCGTGCTCGTTCAGCCAGTAGTCCTGGAAGGCTTCGCGGGTGAGTTCCGGTTTTCGCCGGAGCAGAAAGGTGATGCGGATCATGCGCCCGAGCTTGCACGGCGCACCGCACAACTTCAACATGGCTGACGACGTCAGCGACGGAAGACGACCATGGCGACGATCCCTTACGTGCCCTATGTAGAACGCACGCGCAGCTACTACAGCACCCTGGGTTATCCGCCCTACCACTGGGCCGAACATGACGACGTGCCTTTTACCGCACTGAGTAAGCCGCTCGCAGAAGCACGTCTGGCTTTGATCACCACGGCGGCGCCCTATCGCGCAGAGCTTGGAGACCAGGGCCCAGGTGCTGCCTACAACG
>JBCDDI010000425.1:0-3804 GCA_039180365.1 Pseudomonadota bacterium | reverse complement strand
GGGATGATCCATGCTCAGAAAGCCAGCCCCGACGACCGTTCCGATCTGATCCGCCATATCGTCGCAGACAAGGTCACCAGCTATACACTGGCTCAAGCCATCACCGCTGCCCTGCTCGCCAGGGAGCGGGGCCACGGCGGCCAACATCTGCATGTGCCCATGCTCGATGCAAGTCTCGCCTTCTTCTGGCCGGACGGCATGATGCACAAGACCATGGTCGGTGAGGACGTGGCGCTGCCTTTGAAGCTTTCGGACTTCTATCGGGTTTACCCCACCGGGGACGGTCAGGTGGTGGCTTTTGCCCAGAGCCCTTCGGAACTTGAGGGGCTTGCCCGGGCCCTGGATCGGGAAGACTGGCTTGAGGAACCCGGCTTCACGAACATCGCGACGCACCTGGCGGATTTTGAAACCTTCATCAACCGGGTTGAGGGTGCCATGGCGCCCTTCAGTACCGAGGAAGTGGTGGCACGACTGCAGGCGCAGGACGTGCCCGTGGCACCGGTCCTTGACCATGATGAAGTCCTCGCAGATCCGCAGGTTCAGCACAACGAAGCGGTGATGACTCGGGAGCATCCCCGCTATGGTCGCTATCAGCAGCCTCGGCACCCCATCCAGTTCTCTGTCACTCCCGCCGCACCTGCCGGACATCCGCCGCTCCAGGGCGAGCATTCCCGGGAGATCCTCCTCGAGCTTGGCTACTCGGAGGCGGACATCGACGGACTCTACGGCAAAGGAGTTATTGCCTGAGGTCCTCTCCTGCGGGATTAGGCGCCCTAGGGCTTCGATAGAGATGGCAACGCAGCATTCGCCACCAGAGCATCGATCCCACGTCGCCTTCTTCCTGCTGCTGGCCTTAAACGCCGTGCCACTCATCGGCGTTTTTGCCTGGAACTGGCAGAGCTTCGATCTGATCCTTCTTTACTGGATGGAGAACGTGATCATCGGCGTCTTCACGCTGGCTCGTATGATCGTGCGTCCTTATGAGCACCCCATCGACTTTCTTTTTCCTGGTTTTCTCGTCCCTTTCTTCGGCCTGCACTACGGCATGTTCTGCTTCGGACACGGGACCTTCATACTGGCCATGTTCGGGACAGCGCAGGGGGCCGGCGCTGATGAAGGGCTGCTCGCCCTGGCGCTCAACGTCCTCGGCTCACTGCCCATGCTTCTGGCCATTGCGGCCTTAACGCTTCTGCAGCTCTTCGACTGGTTGCAGGACGTGCGTGAACGTGGCTTCGGCGCCGACGGCATCAAGGAACTGATGGTGAAGCCCTACCGCCGCATCATTGTTCTGCACCTCACCATCATTGCCGGAGGCTTCGCCCTTACTGCCCTCGATGAACCGACCGTCGGCCTGGTGATACTTGTCCTTGTTAAAACAGGCTCAGATGTCTGGCACTGGCGCAAGGAGCACGGCGCTGCGGCCGCCTTCGAGGAGAAAGTCCCAACGCTTACGGCTGAGCGGCTTGCCGCCGTGGCGGCGGAGTATCCGGAGCCTGTCCTGACGGTGAATGGCAAGGAGAAGCGCTTTGCGAGCTTTCAGGAGATGAAAGCGTCGCGCGAGTTCCACATGGCGCAGGCGGTTATGCGGTTCGCGGGAGCCTCTGCTGAGTTGAAGCTGCTGACCGCCTATCTCGATCAGCGAATTGCCGATGAACTGCTTAAGCGAAAGCCTGAGGCTGGCGATGTTGTGCGTCCTGGCTCCTAGCTCCCTGGACTTCGTTTGCAGAGCCCTCAGGCAACGGCCAAGATAGCGCGGTGAACGCCTTCGCCCGCACTACGATTGCTGCTGCTGCCCTGTTACTCGCCGCCCCCGGTCTGGCCAATGACGTCCTCCCGCGACTGCTGAACAACGTGCCCATCAAGCAGAACTTCCTCGGACTTTCTTACACACGATCCGAGGGGAACGTCTCCGTCGATCCGTCGCTGGCACTCGATGTCAGCGCCAAGCTCGACAGCTACGTGCTCACCTATACCCGGAGCTTTGCAGCCTGGGGCCAGTCGGCGAACGTCACGGTGGCCCTGCCTTACTCTGATCTGCAGCTGTCAGGCATCGTCGACGACCAGCGCGTGACCGCGCGGGATGACAAAATGCCGGACCCGCGCTTTCGCCTGGCTATCAACCTGGCCGGCGCACCGGCTCTGGGTCTCAAAGAGTTCGCCGGTTACCGGCAGAAGACCATCGTTGGTTTCAACATCGATGTCTCCATGCCGCTCGGCGATTACGATCCAGAGCGTCAGATCAACTTCGGCTCAAACCGCTGGACGGTCGCACCGGAACTCGGCATCGGGCATCGCTTCAAGCGCTTTACAATTGAGGGAGCGGTCGCCGCCGTCTTCTTCTCGGACAACGACGAATACCTCGTCGATCAGACCTTGAAGCAGGAGCCTATCGGTGCGATCCGCGCCAATCTCATCTATCACTTCCGCCGGCCCGGCACCTGGCTGGGCGTCAATACCCTGTATCTCCGCGGTGGGGAAACTACCGTAGACGGTCGGGACCGGGAAGATCTGCAGATCAACACCCGTGTTGGCGTCACGTTCTCCCTGCCTATTGCGCGAAGGCACAACCTGCAGCTCAGGTACTCGCGAGGCGTCACCACCCGGATCGGGGCGGACTTCGATAACTACAACCTGGCCTACTCGCTCCGGTTCTGAGTGCTTCTACAGCTCGGTGCAGGGCGGCTACGGAAGCACCTCAGCTCTCGAGTTTGGCAAGTTGGCGTTCGAGGCGCTGCAAGGCCCGTTGGGTAGTCCTGAGCTCCCGGAGAATCTCGTCACGATTCGGCGGGCTTTCAATCTCCCTGAGCCGTTCAGCCTTCGCTTCGTCGAGGTTATTCAGGACCACGGCGATGAACAGGTTAACGACGACAAAAGTGCCCATCACCACAAAGCTCACGAAGTACACCCAGGCCCAATCGTAGCCTTCCATGGCCGCGTACATGATGTCCGTCCAGTCCTCGAGCGTGACGATGCGGAACAGCGACAGCAGCGCAATTCCCAGGGTCCGCCAATGGGTTGGATCCACCTCGTGGAACAGGTGATAGCCGGCGACCCCGTACATGTAGAAGATGATCGACAGCAGAATGAGTACGTTGCCCATGCTCGGTATCGAACGCATGAGGGTGGCCACGATCAGGCGGAGTTCCGGGAAGGACGAGACCAGCCGCAGCACCCGCAGCAGCCGTGCCAGGCGGGCGAGAGTGGCAAGCTCTCCGGTGGCTGGAATCAGGCTGACGAGGATGATGCTGAAGTCGAAGACGTTCCAGCCATCCTTGAAGTAGCGACCAATTCGAGGCCAGAGCGCCCCCATCTTCACGAGTGCTTCAACGATGAAGATCGCCAGGATCAGTCTGTTGGCTATGGCAAAGACGTCGCCGAAGCGGGCTCGCAGCACCTCCGATGTATCCAGGCCGATAACGGCCGCGTTCACCAGGATCACCGCGGTAATGGTGTGCTGAAACCAGTTACTTGCGACAATCCTGGCCAGTTGCCCGGGGAGTCCTGGCTGACGCGCGGCCTGTTCGATGGTCTCTCGTGTATCGTCCTGCATATGGGGGCTGAATCGCGGTAAACGGTTGCGGTAAGCGGTTAATGATCTTCAGACCGTGAGCCTGGTCAACTCGTCCTGTCCATCGGTAGAGTTCAACGGTGCACCTCTTTCTGGTCCATAGCCCGCTCGTAACGCCCGCTGTCTGGGACAGGCTCATGGAAAGCCTGGAGGCCGCGAACGTTAGCGCAACGGCGGTGGCATTAGACAATGCCGCTCCGCCGTCGACGAAACTTTTTGAACACCATCTAGCGCAG
>JBCDDI010000424.1:0-3813 GCA_039180365.1 Pseudomonadota bacterium | reverse complement strand
TTCTGACGTCGAAATCAGCCTGGGAAGGCGCAATGGTCACCTCATCGAGCAGCGTGCCCAGGCGTTCACGCTGAGCCATGGTTGCCGGTACATGCCAGCCGATTTCTGGGATCGGGCCGATGAGATAAACCTCTCTCCCCGGTCGGCTGATGGCTGTCAGCGTGTCCTCAAAGGCAAGTTCAACAACCTCCGCATTAGTGAGAGAAGGGTCGCCGTCTCGGTAGAACTTCAGCGCCGAGCCGCCTTCGTAGCCGTAGGTCGATTGTTCAACGGCCATGGTCCAGCGTGCGGCGAGAAACACGGTGTCGATGGCAGGGTCTTCGAGGAGTTCGATGGTCTGCTCGATGCTGGCCTTACAGGAGTCGGCGATGACGTGCCGCAGATAGTAGCCCTTAAGAGGCGGGCAGCCGCCTCGAAGCAGGGCTTTGCCGCTGACCTGATGTTGCTCTGACAGGACCTGAAAGGCGGGCAGGATTGATCCGGCGTGAGAGTCACCCCAGACGAGAAAGCGCGGTTCACCTGCAGGCCCCAGTTCGCAGCGCTCGCGTCGGCGCAGGCAGCTGCTGTCCTTATCCTGATTTGCCGCCAGGTAACCCCGGGCCTGGTCCGAGAAACGCCATTCCGCGCCGTCGCTGAAATCCGTAAAGAGCCCCACTGCGATTGCGACGGATATGGCCGCGCCAACGCCTTGGAGCAGCTGCTTCTTTGCTATCCGTTCCGCTCGTCGGAAGGGCTGTTCGATGAAGCGCCAGCTCCACCAGGAAAGGAGTGCCGTCAGAGTCAGCAGGGCGATGATTTCGATGGCTGTGAAAGGCCTGACGAGAAGATGTCGCGCGAAGACGAGGAGGGGGAAGTGCCAGAGATAGAGCGAGTAAGAGATCAGACCGATACCACGCCAGGGCGGCAGGGCCAGGGCGCGACTTGCAGCGTTCGCTGTCTCGCCGCCATAAATAATCAGCGCGGCGCCCAGGCAGGGCAACACTGCCGCCGCGCCGGGGAAGGGCGTTGTTTCGTCGTAGGCGCCGACGGCTAGGAGAATCAGGCCGATACCGAGCGTGGTGATCCCGGTTGCAAGGGTAGGGTTTGCCGGCCGGGGCAACGCCGCCACGGCCAGCAGCGAGCCGAGCATGAGCTCCCATAGCCGAGCCGGGAGCAGATAAAACGCTGCGCTGGCATTTGCGTTCACCTGCCAGATGGAGAAGGCGAAGCTTGCAAGCGCCGTGGTGCCCAGCAGCCAGGAAAGGGATGCGTTACGACGGAAGGCGAACAACAACAGGAGTGGAAGCAGCAGATAGAACTGCTCCTCCACCGCCAGGGACCAGGTGTGGAGCAGCGGGTGTAGCTCCGCAGGCCCTTCGAAGTACCCGTCTTCCAGGTAGAAAAAGAAGTTGGAAACGAACAGAGCGCTGGCAATCACGCTCTGCCCGAAGTCTTCGAGGTTCTCCGGGACCAGGATTACCAGCGCAAACGGCACACTGAAGGCAGTCACCAGAAACAGCGCCGGGAGTATTCGCCGCACCCGGCGCTCGTAGAAGCGAGCCAGCGAAAAGCGGCCCGCGCGTTGCTCGCCATAATGATAGAGGTAATCAGGAAGCCGGAGACAACGAAGAACACGTCCACGCCAACGAAGCCGCCGGTAAAGCCCGGAACCCCTGCGTGATAAAGGAGCACGGGTACCACGGCCAAGGCGCGCAGCCCGTCAATATCCGGACGATAGGTCAGCGCTGTGCTCACGGTCGGGCGCCCGGAAGAGTGGCAGAGGAGGAAGGCTCGTTCACAAACTCAGGCGCGGAGCAGGTTGCCCGGGTCGGTATAGGGGAGCCCTGTGGCTGTGGCTACTGCCTTATAGGTGATCTCGCCGCGATAAACGTTCAGGCCGTTCAGGAGATGCGGGTCGAGAGACAGTGCTGTCTCCGCCCCCTGGTCCGCCAGCGCGAGCGTAAAGGGCAGCGTGGCGTTGTTCAGCGCAAAGGCCGAAGTGCGCGCCACGGCACCGGGCATGTTCGCCACGCAGTAGTGCACAACCTCGTCCACCACGAACGTTGGATCCGAGTGGGTGGTCGGTTTCGAGGTCTCCGCACAGCCGCCCTGATCGACGGCAACGTCCACCAATACGGAACCGCGCTTCATGTCCCGAACCATCTCCCGCGTGATGAGCTTCGGCGCCGCCGCACCCGGCACCAGCACCGCGCCAACCACAAGATCGGCCTCGGCAACGAGTTCATGGAGCATGTCGACGGTGGAGAAGGCCGTGTTCAGCGCCGGGCCAAAGTGCAGGTCAAGCTCGGCGAGTCGCGGTAGAGACAGGTCGAGTATGGTTACGTCCGCTTCCATACCGAGGGCAACCCGGGCGGCGTTCGTGCCGACGACACCGCCCCCGATCACCACCACCTTCGCAGGCAGCGTGCCGGGTACCCCGCCGAGCAGCATGCCGCGTCCGCCCTGCTCAATTTCCAGGCAGTGGGCGCCGGCCTGCACGGCCATGCGCCCGGCCACTTCACTCATGGGGGCGAGCAGCGGCAGGCCACCTCGGTCGTTGGTGACGGTTTCATAGGCAATACAGGTAGCGCCTGAATTGACCAGGCCCTGGGTCAGTGCTGGATCTGGCGCGAGGTGCAGATAGGTGAAGAGGATCTGCTCCGGGCGGAGCATGGCCACTTCTTCGGGCAGCGGTTCTTTCACTTTAACGATCATGTCCGCCTCGGCGAATAACTCGGCTGCCGTGGTCACGAGCCGCGCGCCGGCGCGTTCGTAGTCCGCGTCCCCGAGGCCGATCACCTCTCCGGCGCCTGTTTCGACGAGCACTTCGTGACCGTGCACAGTCAGCTCCCGCACGGAGGCAGGGACTAGGCCGACGCGGTGCTCATCGGCTTTGGTTTCACTTGGCAGTCCGATGCGCATAGCGTCTCCCCGGTCAGCTGTTTCGTCCTCAGCGGCAGCCTAGCTCAGCAGGCCGTAAGCGGATAGCAGATCGGGTCACTCAAGCAGGCACAGTGGCACAAGCACCGGCGGGCGCCTGACGACGGCCCTGCATGCGGCCCGGCACAGAATTGGAATCCGGGCCTTGATGCGCGATTAGGTTCCCGGTCATGCTTTCGCCATTCGATGAATACGCCTGAGTCCGCTATGTACCGATTGCTGATCACATTCCCTCTCGCGCTGGCAGCGCTGCTGCTTGCGTCTCCGCTTACCCGTGCCGACGCACTCCGGCTATCGGAGCCGGTGACTGAAGACGCAAAGACCGAGACCTTCGGTGCGCGTCTTGATGAATCGCTGCCAACGATGAGCCTTGCTGAGCTCATCGCCGCAGCAGAGGAAAAACTCGACCAGCCCGTGCTCGTGGAAACCCGGGTCGGCAGGGTCTGTCAGAAGAAGGGCTGCTTCTTCCTCGCCACTGAGGGTGACCTGGCGGTGCGGGTGTCCTTTAAGGATTACGGCTTCTTTGTGCCGACGGATTCGAGCAACAAGACGGTCACCCTGGCCGGCAGGCTGGTGCAGCGCGAAGTCTCCGCTGAGCAGGCGGCGCACTTCAATTCGGATCTGAAAGGCGCTTCCGTGGCAGCCGGCGTCGTCTACGAGATTGTGGCGGACGGCGTCCGCATCCCGAAATCCAGCTGACACCTCAAGGGAGGTGATGGGGCGGGTGTAGCTCAATGGTAGAGCCTCTGCTTCCCAAGCAGATGACGAGGGTTCGATTCCCTTCACCCGCTCCATCACCTCCCTTGAGGTGTCAGCTGGATTTCGGGATGCGGACGCCGTCCGCCACAATCTCGTAGACGACGCCTGCTGCGACCGAAGCGCTATTCAGATCCG
>JBCDDI010000423.1:0-3819 GCA_039180365.1 Pseudomonadota bacterium | reverse complement strand
TTGCGCTCTTCCCGCTCCTGTTCCGTCTCGCACTGGCGGAAGCCGTCGGACCAGCCGCGCGTATAGTCGCGATCGACGCCAAAGCGATTGAGGTCTTTCAGAAAACCATCGGACGCGCTGCCGGCTGCCTCTCGCCCGCTGTGGCAGCCATCGTGGAAACCTTCCGCGTAGCCATAGCTGCTCGCGGCACCCAGAGGCGAACTCGCCAGCAGCACCAGTCCCAGCGACCAGGCGGTTACCCTGCACAGGTCTTGAGCGCCGAGGCTCATGGTTTCAGAGCCCGATAAAGAAACGGCAGGCTGCGATCCATGCGGTAATCGATGCCCGAATGGTCATCGTCGAACTCTTCGTAGCGATGCTCGACGCCGGCGCGACTGAGTGCCCGGGAGAGCTGCCGGCAACCGAAGTGAATGTGATACTGGTCCCGCCAACCACAGTCCACAAAGATCCCCTTTAGAGACTTCAGCGCCGCCTTGTGCGCCGCCACCATGTGCACGGGATCGTGCATCAACCAGGCACGCCAGCGCGCCTCGATGAGTTCGCCGGTTTCCAGATCAAAGGGCAGGCGGAAACCGTTCGGTGCTGAGGGGGCCGGGTCGTAGCTGGCCGCCATGCAGAGGTTCATGAGGCACATGACCTCAGCACCAGAGGGACGTGCTTTGGCCTTGAACGCTTCGAGAAAACGACGTACCCGACCATCGTCCTGACCGCGCTTCAGCCGCGCGCCGGCCCGCTCCGGATCGTAACTGCCGTCGCGCCGTTCGGGTTTTCGGTAGCGGGTCAGCTGCGTGAGCGTATTCGGCCAGTCGCTGCGATAGCAGAAGTCGAAATAGGCGTCTCCAGAATGATCGGCGATGGCACCCCAGGTCTCCGGATACTTCATACCATGGACAATCGAGCCATAGCCCCCGGAAGACTTGCCGAAACAGCCCCGGTGCTCGCGACTCGCCAGCGTTCGGAACTCCTGATCGATAAAGGGCACAAGCTCCCGGATGAGGTAGTCGGCGTAGCGGCCAATGGCGGAAGAGTTGATGTACTGATTGCCACCAAGACTGGTGAAGCAGTCGGGGAAGACGACGATGGCCGGTCCCATCCGGCGTTCCGCGTTGAGGCGCTCGAGGCGCTCCGGCAGGTTTTCATCGAAATTCTGCCAGTTCGTGTGGGACCAGCCGGAGCCCGTGTAGCCAACCAGATCGAAGAGCACTGGAAAACGCCGATCGCCACGCCCCGCCGAGTACTGCGGCGGCAGCCAGACCGGGAAGCGCCGGATATGCGGGTCCCCGAGCGCATTGTCGGCGAGCACGCGGGATTCGTGCTCAAGGATGACGAGTTCCCCCCTGGGGGACTCTGCAGCTGCGGTCATGGGCCATTCTCCTTTCCGTTCTGAGCGATGCTAAGCTTGCCCTTTTTCGCGCGAGCACGCCCATGGATCTGGTGCCTACCATCAACATCTCCGATCCTGCGCTCAAAGAGGCCGGTTCGAAACAGCTCACCGCCCTCGACCACGCCTGCCGGGACCACGGCTTTTTTCTCCTCACGGGCCATGGCCTGGATCAGGTTTTCGATCGAATGTGGTCGGAAGCAGCCGCCTTTTTCGCCGCACCCCGGGATGAACGGCTTGCCATTCTGCGCACGGAAGAACGACCTCTCGGCTACTACGATCGGGAGCTCACGAAACAGAAGCGGGATCTCAAGGAGGTCTTCGACTTCATGCGCCCGGCCGCCGACCGGAAAGGGCGCAACCAGTGGCCCACGGGGCGCCCGCACTTCGAAGCCGCCATGAACGACTTTTACGAAGCCATGAGCGGGCTTGCAGCCGATACCCTTGACCTCGTGCAGACGGCGCTCGGCCTGCCGGAATCGGATCGCATCAACGGCGACCCCTCAACCAGCAACGTGCGTTTGAACCACTACCCGGTCGGCGACCCGCTAACGACTGAAGAGCGATCGGCAGTAAATGGCCTCGGCGACATGGCTCTCCACCACCATACGGATCCAGGGCTCATTACCCTTCTGCTGCAGGACAGCACTGGCGGACTACAGGCGCTGTCGCGAGCGAACGGCTGGATCGACGTGCCGCCAGAGCGGCACGCGGTGATCGTTAACATTGGCGATGCCATGCAGGCCTTCAGCAACGATGAATATCGGGCCGCGGTACATCGGGTCACCCCCATGAACAACGCCGATCGTATGAGCACGCCCTACTTCTTCAATCCGCCCGCGGACGCGACGATTGCGCCGCATCCAGTCCTGGCCAGCACGGGTGCCCGCTACCGGCCATTTGCCTGGCGCGAGTTTATCCAGGCCCGAATTGACGATAACTTCAAGGACCTGGGTGCCGAGGACACCCAGGTAGACGTTTACCGAGTCAATTGAGCGTCAGTCGCCGACGATGGCCTGATTGACGGCCACTTTCAGCTCCGAACGGAGCGGCCAGGGTGAGCCCATGAGCTGAATCATGGCCACCACCACAAAGTCCTCCACGGGGTCGACCCAGAAAATCGTGCCCGCGGCGCCACCCCAGCTGTATTCGCCGACGGAGCCCATAACGCCGGAAGCCGGCACGTCGGTCACCAGGCCGAAACCGAGACCAAAACCAAAGCCATTTAAGGATCGCCCTCCAAGGCCCGGGGTCTCGCCGCTGCCGCCGCTGGAGATCGATGCGGGCAGGTGGTTCAGGGTCATGAACTCAACGGTTCGCGGGCTCAGGATCCTCGCACCGTCGAGACTGCCGCCGTTGCGCAGCATTTCAGCGAAGCGCATGTAGTCCATGGCAGTCCCCACAAGGCCGCCGCCGCCGGAGAAGAGCGTCACGTCCTGATAGCTGCCATAGGAAGCCTCGCCAAGCGTCACGAGCTTGCCGGCTTTCGCGTCCCAGCGGTGATTCGGCAGAAACCGATCCCATTTATCTTCCGGGACTTCGAAGAAGGTGTCGTTCATGCCGAGGGGTTCGAAGATATGCTCGGCGAGGTAGCGGTCGAAGCGCTGACCTGAGAGTCGCTCCACAATAATGCCGGTCACGTCCACGGCCACGGAGTAGTGCCACTGCTCTCCCGGGTGATACTTGAGCGGAAGCTCACCGAGCAACTCGGCAAAGTCATCGAGGTTTTCAGCGCCCAGGGCACGGGCTTCGCGGTAACGCTGGTCAACGGGATCGTTCGGATCAAAGCCATAGGAGAACCCGGCCGTGTGCGTGAGCAGCTGCTGCATGGTGATCGGCCCCCGGGCAGGCTCCTCTTCTCCATCACCGTTCAACACCATGAGCTCTGCGAGTTCCGGCACGAACTTCGAGATCGGATCGGACAGCTGAAACAGGCCCTGCTCATAGAGCTGCATGGCCGCAACCGCGGTGATGGGTTTGGTCATGGAGTAGATACGGAACAGGGCGTCCTTCTCAAGGGGCCGGTCGTCTTCGGCGCCTCGCTGCCCAACGGCGTTGAAGTGCACGAGCTTGCCGTGCCGGGCGACCATGGTGATCACCCCCGCCAGTTTGCCGTCATCCACATAACCCTGAGTAATCTCAGTGATCCGATCGAGACGCTCGGCGGACATGCCGACCTGCTCTGGTGCCACGCCGGCGATGTCGGCCAGCGCGGAACCAGCGAGTAGTGGAACCGCTGCTGCCAGCACCTTCAGTGCGCTAAGTAATCTCGTCATATCGTGCTCTCCCCTATTTACCCGTTTCCCTATTTACCTATTTCCCCTGGTTACCGACTGTTCTAAACCGTTCGAAGAACGGCAGAGTGTTCAAGGCAAGCGCCTGAGCATAGAGGCTTGCCATCCCGCCAGACAAGCCGACTTAAGGGACTGACTCAAGGA
>JBCDDI010000422.1:0-3819 GCA_039180365.1 Pseudomonadota bacterium | reverse complement strand
GCAGCTCTATCCCTTCCCGGAGGAGGTGCTGTCCGCGGTCATCAAGCCCTACAGCAACTTAAAGGACGTGGTCTGGTGTCAGGAAGAGCCCATGAACCAGGGCGCCTGGTACTCGAGCCAGCACCATATGCGCCGGGTGATTCTGCAGCACGACGACTCTCTCTATCTCGCCTATGCGGGCCGCGAGCCTTTCGCAGCACCGGCAGGCGGATTTGCGGGTGCGCACACAGTCCGACAGCAGCGTCTCGTGGAAGATGCGCTCTTCGGCTGAAGCACGTAAGGAACCGGGAAACTAGGAATCAGACATGGACATCAAAGCGCCCACCTTCCCCGAATCGATCAATGAGGGCACCGTTGCCGTCTGGCACAAACGGCCGGGCGAAAGTGTTGCCCGCGATGATCTGCTCGTAGACATCGAGACGGACAAGGTGGTTCTCGAGGTGGTGGCACCCGACAACGGCGCCCTCACGGAAATCCTCAAAGACGAGGGTGAAACCGTGGAAAGCGAAGAGCTCATTGCCCGCTTCGAGGCGTCTGCGCAGGCTCTACCGGACGCACCACCGGCACCCGCCAGCCAGCCGGCAGCGGAAGCTGCACCGGCAGCCGCGGCGGGGGAAGTCAGCGCGAGTCCGGCAGCGCGCAAGCTCGCTGAAGAAGAGGGGGTTGATATCCAGGCCGTGGCCGGCAGCGGTAAAGACGGCAGGATCACCAAGGAAGACGTCAGCAAAGCCCTGGCGGCAGCCCCTGCGGCCGCGCCCGCAGCACCTCGCGCGCCGGCGGAAGAACCAATTACACAAACGCCCGGGGAGCGCGTTGAGCGGCGGGTGCCGATGACGCGGCTTCGGGCCAGCATCGCCCGACGCCTGGTCGAGGCGCAGCAGACGGCAGCCATGCTCACCACCTTTAATGAGGTGGACATGCAGCCGATCATGAATATGCGCCGTCACTATCAGGATGAGTTTCAGGCCCGCCACAACGGTACACGGCTGGGATTCATGAGCTTCTTCGTGCGCGCAGCGGTGGAATCACTGAAGCGTTTTCCGAGCGTAAACGCGTCCATTGATGCGGACGACATCATCTATCACGGTTACTACGACATCGGCGTTGCCGTGAGCACGGATCGAGGCCTTGTGGTCCCTGTGGTCCGGGATGCAGACGCGCTCAGCCTCGCGCAGATTGAAGACCAGATCAATGACTACGGCAGTAAGGCCCGGGACAACAAGCTGGCCATTGAGGATATGGCGGGAGGCACCTTCACCATCTCCAATGGCGGCGTATTCGGCTCGCTGCTTTCAACGCCGATCCTGAATCCACCGCAGACGGCGATCCTGGGCATGCACAAGATTCAGGAGCGTCCCATGGTCGTGGATGGGGAGATTGTCGTCCGACCCATGATGTATCTGGCCCTGTCCTATGACCACCGGCTCATAGACGGCCAGGAGGCCGTTCGCTTCCTGGTGAGCATCAAAGGGATGATTGAGGATCCCGCGCGGATTCTCCTCGAACTCTGAGCAGCAAACTCCGACTTTGGCGAAAAGCCGGGTAAACTGCCCGGCTGCGGCGTTTCGCAGCATCGCCGAATGACCTGGGTTTCCGTAAACAACCTTCGCAAACAACCTTCGAGAGGCGCCTGCCACAGATGAGTGATTCCTTCGACGTGATCGTGATCGGGGCTGGTCCCGCGGGCTACCACGCGGCGATCCGCGCGGCCCAGCTGGGCTTGAGCACGGCCTGTATCGACAAAAGTCTCGCTAAGGACGGCACTTTCCCGGCCTATGGCGGCACCTGTCTGAACTGGGGCTGCATCCCGTCCAAGGCCCTGCTCGACGCCTCGCACAAATACGTGGATGCAAAAGATCACTTCGATGCGGTTGGTATCGGTGTGAAAGGCGTAACCGTCGACGTGCCGAAGATGATCGCGCACAAGGACGAGGTTGTCCTGAAGCTGACGGGCGGCGTCGCCGGACTTTTCAAAGCCAATGGCGTCACCGATCTGCCGGGCAGTGGCAAGCTGCTCGCCGGGAAACAGGTGGAGTACACGCCCCATGAGGGCGAAACCCGCACGCTGCAGGCGCAGCACGTGATTCTTGCGCCGGGCTCGGTGCCCGTGGATATCCCGCCGGCACCCGTGGATGGGGATCTGATTGTCGACTCCACCGGCGCCCTGAACTTCGATGCGGTACCGGAGCGGCTCGGCGTCATCGGTGCTGGCGTCATTGGTCTTGAGCTTGGCAGCGTCTGGAATCGCCTCGGCTCCGAAGTGGTGGTTCTCGAAGCCCTTGAAGACTTCCTCGCCATGGCCGACGAGCGGATTTCCCGCGATGCGCTGAAGCTCTTTAAAGGTCAGGGTCTCGATATTCGGCTCGGCACCCGGGTCATGGGTGCGGAAGTGGCGCAAGGTGGTGTTAACGTCAGTTACCAGGACAAGGATGGCGACCACAGCGTTACCGTCGACAAGCTCATCGTCGCGGTAGGACGCCGGCCTTACACGGAAGGACTGCTCGCCCCGGACGCGGGCGTCACCCTGGACGAGCGGGGTTTTCTGTTCGTCAACGATCTCTGCGAAACCGATGCGCCGGGCATTTACGCCGTCGGCGACGTGGTGCGGGGACCCATGCTCGCCCATAAGGGCATGGAAGAAGGGATCATGGTCGCCGAGCGGATCGCCGGACAGAAGCCGCTGGTGAACTACGACACAGTGCCGTCCGTTATCTACACGCACCCGGAAATTGCCTGGGTTGGCAAAACCGAGCAGGAGCTGAAGGCGAGCGGTGAAGCCTACAACGCCGGCAGTTTTCCCTTCGGGGTGAGTGGCCGGGCCCTGGCTGCCAACGACACAGACGGCATGGTGAAGGTGCTCGCAGACGCGGAGACGGACCGGATTCTCGGGGTACACATCCTCGGCCCGCAAGCATCGGAGCTGATCGCCCAGGCGGTGATTGCCATGGAGTTTGATGCCTGCGCGGAGGACCTGGGGCTTATCATGTTCGCGCATCCGACGCTGTCGGAAGCCGTGCATGAGGCGGCGCTCGGGGTGTCCGGGCACGCGATCCACATGGTCAACAGAAAAAAGAAGTAGCCGTCGCGTCTCGGATGCAAGTGAGAGACTAAGCGACGGAGCCGGGCCGGTCCTCCAGTGACAGGACCGGGCAACGGCAACCGAATTCAAGCAACGTGCTGATAGGAAAGTCATGAACCTACACGAGTACCAGGCCAAAGGTCTGTTCAAGGAGTACGGCCTGCCCGTCTCCGAAGGGTATGCGGTGGATACGGCCGATGAGGCCGTGGCTGCGGCCGAAAAGATCGGCGGCGACCGCTGGGTGGTCAAAGTCCAGGTCCACGCGGGCGGCCGCGGCAAGGCCGGCGGCGTGAAACTGGCCGATACCCTCGATGAGGTACGCGCTTTTGCGGACCAATGGATCGGCAAGAACCTGGTGACGATTCAGACCGACGAACACGGTCAGCCGGTCAGCAAGATCTATGTCGAAAGCTGCACAGACATCGAAACGGAGCTCTATCTCGGCGCCGTTGTCGATCGCGGCAGCCGCCGGGTTGTTTTCATGGCTTCCACAGAAGGTGGCGTGGAGATTGAGCAGGTCGCCGAGGAAACGCCGGAGAAGATTCTCCGTGCGACCATCGACCCCTACGTGGGTCCGCAGCCTTACCAGGGTCGAGAGCTTGCCTTCCAGCTCGGTCTCAAAGGACCCCAGATCAGGCAATTTACCAATCTTTTCATGGGCTTAGCAAAGCTTTTTGATGAATTAGATTGCTCGCTGCTGGAGATCAATCCGCTCGTGGTCACCACAGACGGCAACATTC
>JBCDDI010000421.1:0-3827 GCA_039180365.1 Pseudomonadota bacterium | reverse complement strand
TCACGGCGGACACCGCCGACTGTCAGTGCGCGCGCCCCCAACCGTCCCAGAAGGTCACCCGCTTCGCCGCGAGGCGCTCAGCACGACGGAGCCGGGCGCCCTTGGTGTAGCCAACCGGCAGCATCACCGTGGTCACAACGGATTCGGGGATATCGAGAATGGCCGCCACCTCTGTCTGGCGACTGGACAGCAGCGTCGTCCAGGTCGTGCCCAGACTTCTGGCCCGGAGCGCCAGCATGAGAGACCAGGCCGCAGGCAACACGGACCCGTAGTAGGCCACCTGGCCGGCAATCTCGGGGCTTGGGCCTTCCGCCACCGTGCAGACAAATATCATGGCCGGAATTTCGTGCAGTCGGTCCACAAGGGCTCGCTGGGTGGGCTTGATCGCAACACCGCGGGCGCTGGCAAGCTCCTCAAGCACGGCACCATAAACAGTCGCCAGCGCCTGCTTCTTGTCCGGGTCCATGACCACGAGAAAACGCCAGCTTTCCCCACCCAGTCCGGTCGGTGCCTGCGTGGCAATATCGATGCACTCGAGCAGCACTTCCTTCGGCACCGGCCGCTCAAAGTCGAGCTTACGTCGCACTGAACGTGCCGTTGCCAGCACCGTATCGACGCTCGCGAGATCGATTGGGGGATCCTGGTCCGTCACTCGGCCCCGCCGGATTCCCAGTGAGACCAGCCATCCGTCGCTTCGCGGGCTTGAAAGCCTTTTCCTGCAGTGCCGTGAGCGCTCACGGTTTCTCCCTGTTTCTCTGCACCGTAGACTGCAGTCTCCGTCACCGCGAAACAAGACCGGGATTTAAGACGCGCATGATCCGTACCAGCAGCACCGTAGACTGTCCTGTTAGCCGCCCGTTATCAATCAATCGCGGCCGGCTTTCGCGGCTTTTCAGCTTAGTCCTGCTGATCGTTGCGGCGCCGGCCCTGACGGCAGCCATGGATCCCGTCGCCGAGCTGCGCCGGCACGCAGAAGCCGCAGAGGTAACGCTGGGTGTGAGTGCCGTGCACCTCGAAAGCGGCCGCCGGGTGCAGCTCGAGAGCGGCGAGCGCTTTCCCTTGGCGAGCACCTACAAGGTGCCCATGGCCGCCTACGCCCTTCATCTGGTGGCGTCCGATCGCCTGAGCCTCGATACGCTCATCGAGGTGCGCGCCGAAGACAAGGTGGTCTCCTCCTCTATCACCCGGCTCTTTCCTCATGACGGTATTCAACTCTCGCTGCTGAATCTCATGGAAGCGACGCTCATCCAGAGCGACAACACAGCAACGGATGTGCTGCTGCGCACTATCGGTGGCGGCGAAGCAGTGACGGCCTGGCTCGAGGCTGAGGGAATCGAGGGACTTCGGGTGGACCGGTCAACGGCCGATCTGATCCGCGACTACATGGCCATGCCACGTGAATCCGGCTCCATGGCCGAACAGTATGCCGCGGCAACCTTCGACGATCTCACAGATGAAGACTGGGCGGACTTCTATCGGGCGCTGCTTGAGGACCCGCGAGATCAGGGCACACCGGATGCGATGGTCGAACTCTTGAGCGGCCTCTGGCAGGACACCTACCTGGACGCAGAACACGGCGAAACGCTGCGCGAGATCATGGGCCGCTGCCTGACGGGAAGAAATCGTCTCTCCGGCAGAATGCCGGCGCACCAGCTGCCCCTTGCGCACAAAACCGGAACTCTCGGTGGCACAGTGAACGATGTGGGCGTGATACAGCTCCCGGATGATCGCGGCACCGTGGTGCTGGCAGTGTTCGCCCGAGGCACCTCATCGCTGGATGTGGAGGCCGGAGAGCGCGCCATCGCCGAGGCGGCACGAACGCTCTACGACTACTTTCTCTTTACGGACTGAGCTCTTTACGGACTGAGCTCTTTACGGACTGACCTCGTTACCGACTAACCACCAGCGCTCAGGCTCAGAGCGCCCGGGGATCACCCACGGCGCGGCTACCCTGCTCGAGCCAGGCGCCGAGCTGGCCCGGCTGCGCGGCTTTCTTCTGTTCGTAGAGAGCCAGACTTTCCTCAGTCAGCACGCCGGACCATTGTCCGCTCTTACCCTTATTGAAAAAGGCGCCGTTGTCCGCCCACATGTTGTGATCAACATCCGGTGCCAGCTCATCGGCTCGGGCTTTCATGGCATCAAAGCCTGCGGCTTCCGCAAGGATGACGAGCTCTTCATCGCTGATCTCGATCGCGAGCGCATCGGCCAGCCGGCGCATTTCCCCTGGAAGATCCCCCTTGTAGTCGCTGTAGTGGAAGAGATGAATGTTCGGTAAATGCCGGAAGCGCCAGAACGTCGCTGCATGGCGGAAGTGCGACCAGTAAGGGAAACCATCTTCCTCCCACTCGAAGCTGGGCGTTGTCAGCCAGATGCGGAACAGTTCGTTTGGGTCCTCAGGCATCGCAGGCTGCGGCTCTTCCGGTTCTCCGAAGAGACGGGCCTGAGTTTCGGGATTTCCATTCTGCAGATGGTTGAGCATGGACATGAACACATCCCGCGGGTCACGGCCTACGGTGAGATAGGTCACCTCGGGAAAATAGGGGAGACCGTCGAGGGGCGTGTGGGTTTTGATGAAGCGCCGGTGTGTCTGCGCCTCGTAGATGGCCAGCAGCTCATCAATGGGCGTCGCCTTCAGATCCAGCCAGGGCGTGATGGTTGTGAGCGGTTGACCGAAGTCGGCGGTGCGGAAAATCAGCAGCGCGCAGAGCATCTGCGTCCAGGTCGTTCCGGCCTTGTAGGAAGTGCAGATGAAGATGTCATCAGGCCGCGGTTGGAAATCCGCCCAGCGGGCGCTGTCGAAGACGAGGTGCTCGTAGCGGTGTTCAATCGTGGGCAACTCCATGGAAGCACTCCTTGTTATTGTTCTTGTCGCTTTGTTTTTACGGCGTTACAGGCCGCGGCTCCGGTTCTGACTCAGCGTATGCCTGCCCAGGCCTGACGCTCTTCCGCGCCCGGGTCGGCAACCGGCGCTGACTCGTCATTGAAAACCATGGTTGTTCGCGTCGTGAGATCGTAAGGCGCCCAGCCGGGATCGAGATCGCGGACGAACGCTGTCCAGGCGCTGTGCATGGCATCTGCTACATGCTGCGGCCTATCACCAGGACCGAGGAACAGATCAACACCCGGTTTATCGAGATTGTCGAAAGCAAAGGGAATCTCCAGCGCGTGCGTGGCGCCAAGGCGGCCTTCGAACGCTCGGGAGCGCCAGTTGAACTGATAGAGCCAACCGCGGCCCTCTGCCCCCGCCGCAAGGCGCGCTTCCAGCAGGCGAACCGCCGGCATGCGGAACATATGGTCCGTGGTCAGCGCGATCAGCAGTTCTTCCGGCGTCGCCGCCGGTCGAGTCCGCCGATAAACCGCGAGCGTATCCGTTGCGCCATAGGTTGCGGCGAAGCGTTCAAGCTTGCCGTCATCCACTTCACCGTAGCCCCAGAGCGTTGTCTCGTCGCCGTTGCTGCCGGTGAGCACGGCCACTTCCTTACCGGCACCGGCTGCGATGGCGGCGAGAGGGCTCTCGGGCACCACGGCGTTGCCTTCTACGGGATAAAACGGAGAAACCGACACGCCGAAAAGTTCAACGGTGCGTCGGTCGTCGCCGATCTCTGCAGCAACGGTATTCTGCGCCGCAAGCACGGCCTCTGCAGACAGTGCCAGCAGCGCCTCCTCAGTGTCAGCGCCTGCCTCCGCCATGAAGCGTTCCGCACAGAGCTCGCCCGCGGCTTTCGGCAGGGTGTGCTGAGCACCGCCGCTCTGGGGAATGGCGCCCCGAAACAGACCCGGGGCCTTCGGGCTTGCGAGGAGCGTGGATACCGCAAAGCCGCCCGCAG
>JBCDDI010000420.1:0-3843 GCA_039180365.1 Pseudomonadota bacterium | reverse complement strand
CTCAGGTAAGCCAAAACGCAAGCAGACGCGACAGTTCACAGTCGAGGTCACCGACGGCGTCTTAAGGCCGGAACAGAAAACGCTCCGACTCAAAATCGTCGCGCGCTGTCGAGACGACGATGACGATGACGATGAGGACGACGACTGCGACGACGATCGCGATCGGCGAGAGCGCGATGACGATGACGATGACGATGACGATGACGACTGAGTCTATTGTCGCCCGGCTCGCAGGACCCTAAGCTCTGGATCAAACCAGCAAGCCGGCGTCCATGCGCGAAGACTTACCCAGTGGACGGGTAGCCCTTCTGATGACGGACATCGAGGGATCAACCCGGTTGCTTCACCGCCTCGGCGCGGAGGGCTACGCCCAGGCGCAGGCTGAACATCGCGATCTGCTCAGGCAGTCCTTCACGCACCACGCCGGTGTCGAGGTGGATACACAGGGTGACGCCTTTTTCTACGCGTTCCCTGACGCGCACGCGGCCGTCCTCGGAGCCGTCGCCGGGACGCGAGCACTCGCAGGTCATCCCTGGAGCCATGGCAACCCCGTGCGTGTACGTATGGGGATGCACAGCGGCGAACCTCAGCCGACGGAGGAAGGCTACGTGGGCCTGGTGGTGAATCTTGCCGCCAGAGTTTCCGCCATCGGCCACGGCGGTCAGATCCTTCTGTCTGAGGCAGCCCAACAGGAGGTTGTCGATCTGCTGGAAGCAGACGATCTCACGCTCCGGGATCTCGGCCAGCATCGCCTGAAAGACATCGAAGCACCGGAACGGCTCTTCCAGATTGTCATCCCGGAGCTCCCGTCGGACTTCCCGCCGCCCCGCTCCGCTGAAACGAAACCTGCCAATCTGCCAATACCGCTCACACCCTTCATCGGTCGCAGCCGAGAGATCGCTGAGGTCCGCGATCTACTCCTCGAACCCCGTATCCGGGCCGTTACGCTTCTCGGCCCGGGCGGGACCGGTAAATCGCGTCTGGGACTGCGGGTGGCGAACGAGCTTCTCCACAGTCTCGAAGACGGTGCTTTCTTTGTTGGCCTCGCCACGGTCCGGGATCCGGCGCTTGTGCTGCCGAGCATCGCGAGCTCCCTCGGCGTGAAAGAGCAACCGGGGCAAGACCTGCTGCAGACACTCACGGAACATCTCGCCCCTAAAGAACTGCTGCTCCTGATGGACAATTTCGAGCAGGTGCAGCGCGCCGCGAGAGATATTGCCCAGCTCCAGGCTGCCTGCCCTGGCTTGAAGATCCTTGCCACCAGCAGGCAACCGCTGCGCCTGTCCGGGGAACGCGCCTACCCTGTTCCACCGATGGGCCTACCGGGCCCTGAAGAGGCGCTCGACGACCTCTCGGCTGTCGCAAACTTCGAAGCGGTGCGGCTTTTTATTGAACGCGCGGAGAGCGCTCAGTGGGATTTCGAGCTCACCGCTAGCAATGTTGCCGACGTAGTAGCCATCTGTCGGAAACTTGATGCCCTGCCCCTCGCCATCGAACTGGCAACGGCCCGTCTTTACTCGATGAACACGGCGCAGCTGCTGGCGGCTCTGAAGAATCGTATGGCAGTGCTCACCGGCGGCTCCGCTGATCTCCTGGACCATCAGCAGACGCTCCGTGACCTTGTGGCCTGGAGCTACGATCTCCTCGACGAGCGGCAGCAGATCCTCTGGCGCCGTCTGGCCGTATTCGACGGAGGCGGCCCGCTGCCAGCTGTACAGGCCGTCTGTGATCCGGACGAGGAATATCTGATCCCACTTGATCTCGACGCGCTCGTGACCAACAGCCTGCTGAGCCTCGCCTTCGATGGCACCGGCCTGGAGGACCCTGAAAATCCGAATGCAGGCCAGCGCTTCAACATGCTGCAGACCCTCCGCGACTTTGCCCATGAGCAGTTAAAACGATCGGGGGAACTGGACGCCCTGCAGGCACGTCACGCGCACTGGTTTGCGGATCTTGCACAGGCCGGAGCCACGGGGCTGAGAAGTCCAGCTACGGCGCTATGGCTGAAACGACTCGATTTGGAACAGGCCAATTTTCGCCTCGCTATGGACTGGTCCCTGAAGGATGCCCGGGATCCAAAACTGGCAGCGAGTACGGCGGGGAATCTCTGGTTCTACTGGTACCAGCGGGGACTGATGAGCGAGGGCCGGGACTGGCTGGGTAGGGCTGTAGCGACCGATTCCCCGCTTGGCGAACGGGCACGCAGCCTCCTCGGCATCGCCAATCTGGAGCGGGTGCAGGGAAACCCTGAAGCCGCCAGACAGCACTGTCTCGACGCCCTGGCAGGCTTCGAAAGCAACGCCGACGAAGCAGGCATCGCCGATGCGAAGAGCCAGCTCGGCACCATCAGCCAGTATCTCGGGGACCTTGAGGCTGCAGAGCGCTATCTCACCGACGCAGTATCACGCCTGAGAGGCCTCGGCTCGCGAGGCCGCCTGTCTTTCACCCTTGTTGTGCTGGGTGGGCTCAAGCAGCAGCGCGATGATCTCAACGGCGCTTACGAACACTACAGCGAAAGTCTCAACCTCGGCCGGGAGCTCGGCGATCAGAACTACATCGCCACTTCTTTAGTTAACGTCGGCGAAGTGCTGACGCTGAAAGGAGAACTGGCCGAAGCTGCCCGCCACGTCCGCGAAAGCCTCGCTCTCTTCCACACTCTGGGAGTACGCCCCGGCGTCACCTACTGCCTGGAAATGCTGGCGGAGATTGAGCTGGGTCGCGGTCGCTACGAAGACGCGGCCCAACTTTATGGGGCCGGGGATCGGCTCCGGGAAGTGCTGCACACGCCCGTCGAGGCTTTCAACGAAACCCGCTATCGCGCCAATCTGGAACAGCTTCGAGGGGAACTCGGCGAGGCTGCCTTCACTTCGGCCTTTGCTGTCGGTCGAAGCGAACAACTGGACACTGTGGTGAACCGCTTCGGCGGCTGAACGCCGTATTCAGCCGCCGACTCAATATCCACTCCCTCTCGCCCTAGCGCCCCCGCGTCCCCGCGCTCCGCGCCTGCTTAGAAAGTCAGATCAAAGCGCGCGAAGAAGTTGCGGCCGAAGCCCGGCAGCCGATCGCCCACGGCGATGGCTTCGTTACCGCGAACCCGATTGATTCCGCCGAGGTGGTCGGAGTAAACCTCATCGGCCAGGTTCTCGACTCCCGCAGAAATGCGGACCAGATCGTTCAAGCGCCAGTAGCCGTTCATGTTCCAGATCGCGTAGCCATCCGTTTCCGGCTCAGCGTTGAACTCAGACACCCTGGTCTGCTCCGATGCAAAGAGCGCCTCCAGGCTGAGCCCCCAGCGATTGGCCGCGTAGTTGAGGGCGACGAAGCCGTTCAGCGGAGCCACCCGATAGAGGTTGTCGTCCTCCGTGGTACCGCGCACATAATTCAGAACACCGTCCAGCGACCAGCGCTCCGCCAGGCGCCAGCGCCAGTCGAGGTCAACGCCATAGATCTCCGCGTCCACGTTCTGAAATTCAAGGGGATCCGGGTTACTGGTGCCGTTCATCATGTTCATCATGCGGACAAACTGTACGGCAGCCGTATTTGAGGACGGTGCACCCTGAATGTAGTCCTTCACATCCCGGTAGAAGAACCGCGGTGCGACCTGGAACGTGCCGTTGTCGAAATCGGCACCAAACTCGATCTCCCGGGCCACCTCGGATTCGAGATCCAGGTTACCGGTATAGGTGCGCCCATCCGCAAGGCCAGCCGTTGCCATCAGTGGCAACCACAGATACCGCTCCTGATAACTCGGGGCCCGGGTTTTTTGCGCAATACCCGCATACCAGCTGAGGGTCGGACTCGCGTTGTAGCGAGCCTTCGCGACCAGATCGACGTTGTTATCGG
>JBCDDI010000419.1:0-3849 GCA_039180365.1 Pseudomonadota bacterium | reverse complement strand
CTCCTCATGGCCGACGTGCTCTACGATCGGTCGAACTTCCCACTGCTCGACCTGGCTCAGCGTCACGCTCCGGCGGTGCTTGTGGCTGATTCACGGGTGACCGAGCTGCCGGACCCAGGCTATCAGGAAATCGCCCGCATCGAGGCACTGACGCTGCCGAATCTTGGGGAGTTCGATGAATTCCGCACCGCGCATCTGTTTCTCTGGGAAAGGCCTGCCTAGGCGACCCCGGAGGCTCGGAGGGCGTCAGCCCGCCCGCAGCTCAAGCATCGCATCGGAGAGATAGTGCCGCCGCCCCAGGGCCCGATCGGTGCCGGTGCCCGGATCCTCGAGCCAGCGAGTCACCGCCTCACCGTCGGGAAAGGCGAGCAGGAGCACGTAGTTCCAGGGACGATCGCCATCGAGCACAACAACGGGCGTCGACCAGATGAGCTGGCCGTTGTAAGCCCCCGCTGTAGCGGCAAGCGGCTCCAACTCTGCCGCCGTGCGTTCTTCACTCGCCTCCAGGAGCCAGAGCACGAGGGTTTCATCCTGAGCAATGGGGCCCGGCGCCTGGGGTGTTCCCAGCAGGAGCGGTCGCGTGCTGTCCGTAAGCTGCCGGTAGGCGCTGCTCGTCAGCATCTGCACAAGCCCTGCTCCCGCATCAAACCCGATCAGCGCCATATCGGTCAGTTCATCTTCGCTGCGTCCCGCGTGGAGCGCCCGAAGCCCGCCCCGCCAGAGCAGTTGGCCCTGCTCCTCCCGGAGCAAAGGCCCGAAGCGCTGGAAGTAACCGGACGCGTCGGGGGCGTCGAGGAGATGCACCAGATAGAAGGGTGTTTCCCGCCGCTCGTCGTCGAGGGCAAGGGAGACCATGGTCGGCCCCACGAGCCAGGTGACCGTGGCAAAGCCACCCACGAGAAGCACGAGAAAAACGAGAAAGGTAACGAGCCCTCTGCTCAAGAACCGGATATCCGCCATGAAACTTGAGCGTCTAATGGTAGCTCATTAGACGCTCAGGCCGCCTCTACCGTATATTCGGCTGCCCGAGGGAGAGACCGGGAGGAGCATGACTGAGCCGAGCCGCCAGAGCCTGTCCGTGAACGGGGCGGAGCTGAACGTCTATCACTTTGCCGGACCCGGGAGCGTCGAGGCGGGACCAGATCCAGCCCCGATGGTGATGGTCCACGGCATGCGCGACGTGGCTTTGAGCCTGCTGCCGCAGGCGCAAGCCGTCGCCCGCACACGGCCCGTCTACCTCATGGATCTCCGCGGCCATGGCCGTTCAGCCCAGCCCGGGGGCTATGCCATGCCGCAGTTCGTTTTCGACCTTGAGCAGGTGCTTACTGAACTTGTCGGACGCTCCGCCGTGCTCTTCGGCCACAGTCTGGGCGGTCATCTCGTCTGCCGGGTAGCCGCCCTGTTTCCGACTCTGGTGGAAGCTGCCATCGTCGTGGAAGGGCTTGGCCCGCCGGACGGACGCCAACCGGAAGATCCCGCAGAAGCCATGGCCATGGAGGCGGAGCGCTTGAAAGGCACGCTATCCATTCCCGCCCGGCAGCGCCCCTTACCGGACCTGGCCTTCGCCGCCGGACGGCTACTGGCCAACAATCCCCGGCTCGATCCCGACCGGGCCCTGGAGCTTGCTCGCCACGGGACCGTGACGAACGCCGCCGGTGAACTCAACTGGGCCTTTGATCCCAGGGTACAGAGCGTGTTTATCGGTTCCGAGGGCGATTCGGACCGCTACTGGTCCCTTGTACGTTGCCCAACGCTGATCGTGGCCGGCACCCATGCCGGCGATTACTGGCGCCGGGCGATGACGGCGGACGGCGACTGGAGCGGCGATTTCGCACCCGGCGAGCTCGAGGCCCGGGTCGCCAGCTTTCCCGACGCGGAGCTTGCGCTCTTCGATGGCTCCGGGCACATGGTGCACTTCGATGAGCCGGAGCGGCTCTCGGCGGCGACTTTGGACTTCTTAAGGAGACGACTATGAGCGAGGTGATCGCTACAGATCTTGAGAACCTGGATTACGGCGAGCTTGTCGCCGGTCTCAACCAGTACCTGCGTCTGAGGACCATGCCAATCGGCATGAAGCTGTTCGAAACGGCCGCTGAGATGGAGGCGGTTCCGCGTATCCGCCGACCGAGCGCCATCCACACCACGGATCAGATTGTCGGCATGGCGACCCGGAACGGCTGGACCGTAGGCATTACCGTTGACGACCTGGTCGGCGCTCAGTGCAGCACAGTCATCGGCCTGCACCCGCGCAGCGAGGACTGGCTCTCCGGGGACCGCATGAAAGGCGTCTGGTACCAGGAGGCGGAGGACGCCCGGGCCCACCAGGAAGCCATGGACGTGGTGCCGCACGGGCGCTACGAGGCCATGGCCGTGAGCCCGCTGACCAGCAACCGACTGAATCCACCGGACATCTGCCTCATCTATGCCACACCGGCGCAGATGATCCTGTTCATCAACGGCCTGCAGTGGACGGGCTACAAGAAACTCGAGTGGGGCTGCGTCGGCGAGTCAGCCTGCGCAGACAGCTGGGGCCGGGCGCTGGCCACCGGCGAGCCGAGCCTGTCGATTCCGTGCTTCGCTGAGCGGCGCTATGGCGGTGTGATGGAAGACGAACTCCTGATGGCGCTGCCACCGCACTATCTGCCGAAGATCATTGAGGGCCTGGCGCGCCTGTCGTCGAACGGGCTCCGCTACCCGATCGCGCCGTACGGCGTGAACAACGACGTCCGCGCCGGTATGGGTGTGAGCTACAGCTGAGGCGGCCGCAGGAGCCACCTTAAGCAGGCGGCATATTCGCGGACAATGACGCCGGGAAGTTACCCGGCAGCCACGCCCTGCTGCGCCAGATCAGACAGCGCGTCGAACTCTGCCAGGATCTGCTCCCCGTCTTCATGCTCGAGAATGATGGGTTTCAGCACCTCGTACTGATTGGCCGCGGCAATCGCCGGCTGATCGACGGTGGCCCAGCGCACGAGGCCGTCCCAGAACCGGTCAATGAGCGCTGCGCCAGAGATGGTGCCGCCCTCAACGGTTTTCAGCGTCAGCTCCCGGATTTCGCCGAGATAAAGACGCAGGGACTCAACATGAATGAGTTCATCCTCTCTGATCCGCCCGACAATCTCCGCCGCTTCTTCGGCCTCCTCGCGCCGGTCCGTAAACAGACCCTCGTTGCGCAAGGTCTCCTGCGTTGAAGCGAAACCGATCTCGGCCCGGAATTCGATGAGCAGTAAATTCATGAGGAAGCTCAGCATGCCTTCGTATTCCGGGGGCAGCTCCGGCATGAGGCGTTCGCCTGCTTCAGGCCGGGAGATGCTCTCTGGCGGCTCGACGTCCGCGTAAGCACCGGCACCACAGGCCAGGTCCCTGGCGACAAACCACATGACGTCATGCCCGCCGATGCCTTTTTCCGGCTCACCGCCCTCGTCGATACCGTGCATGACCAGCAACCCCTTATTCAGGTGGCCGATGGCCATGCCGGAGATGTCCTCGACAATGACTTCCTGCAGATCCGGGAAGGTCATATCCGCGAGCACCCGGCCTCGGCCTTCGATCTTGCCGGTCACCGTCAGCCCGTTCCAGAAAGGTCGGCCGATGCCGTGCCCGAGGAGCAGCGCCTGCTGAGCCACGTTCGGCATGCGAGGTCCGGTCAGCAGGGAGGCATCGGCGGCAAAGAGATCACCGCCACGGGCTCGAAGGGCATCGGTCCAGGCACTCAGCGCTTCGCTCCGGCCTTTCGAGCGAGGCGGCAGATAACGGCCGTCAGCATCGAAACCGCCATGGAGTCGCGTGCCACCGCGCTCGTGGAGGGTGGCGGGTTCATGGTCTGCGTAGAGTTCGTCTTCGCTGTAG
>JBCDDI010000418.1:0-3853 GCA_039180365.1 Pseudomonadota bacterium | reverse complement strand
GATGTGCCAGCGGTACATTCCGAAGCGTTGCTGGGAGCCGAAGCGCCCCGTTGGTTTGATGATCTGATGGAGTCCGGCGTAGGGCGTCGAGAAGCGTTCGTAACCGTTTTCCCGCTCCTTGCCCAGGAAACAGTAGGCGCCGCAGAAGTAGTCTTCCGTACCCGTGCCGCAGATCGTTGGCAGCTCATCGTCGTCGTCGATGTAGAACTTGGCTTCGCCCTCGCCCCACCAGCCACGGTTGTTTGAACCCCAGGCCATATAAGTGCCGGCGTAGTGGCCCGGAGCGCCGTCAATGTCGAGGAGCGTATGCACATCCCCATAGGGCAAGGGATTGATCCGACGGAAATGGGCGTGGAAGTAGCCGCGGTCAGGCTCTAGGTCCGTGAGCGTGTAGTTGATCTGGTAGTAGAGGGTGACTTCCTCGGTTGAAAGGTTCGTCAGCGTCAGGCGCGCCCGGTGGCGAAAGGGCATCTCCCAGTAACTGTTGAAGCCGTTCTTCGGGTTCACGCAGATCGCAAGAGAGTTGAGCGCGTCGTATTCGCACCAGCCCATGCCAAAAAAATCCCCGAGCGGGCAGAGAATGCTTGGTTCCGGCGCATCGTCCCACCAGGCTCGAAGTACCTGCTGGCGCCAGTTGCCGGTGGGAGTGAGCCAGATCTGCTGGATGGCGCCGCTGCCGCGGATGTCGGCGAGTTCGAAGGTCTCGCCCGGTGCGATGCGTACAGAAGGTGAGATCTTCCAGCCGGGACCCAGATCCCGGGCGGCTTCCGCGCCGGTACCCTCCGTCGCGGCACCACCGCTGCCAGGGGCGCCGCTGAAGTTCTCCGGGCTGACTGAACGGCTTTCCGCCGTCGAAAGACGGGCGAGGTTGCCGAGGTGCATGCCGAGACCGTTGAAATCAGACATCCCGGCGATGTCTCCGCAGTCGGCTCAGCGCTTGTCGAGCGGGACGTAGTCCCGCGGGGTGGCGCCGCGATAGAGCTGGCGAGGCCGACCGATCTTGTAGGGGCCGCTGATCATCTCGTTCCAGTGGGCAATCCAGCCGGGTGTGCGGCCCGTGGCGAAGATCACCGTGAACATCTCTGTCGGGATGCCGATGGCCTTGAGGATGATGCCGGAGTAGAAGTCCACGTTCGGGTAGAGCTTCTTCTCGACGAAGTACTCGTCCTCGAGGGCGATTTTCTCGAGCCGTTGCGCCATCTTCAGGATCGGATCGTCTTCAACGCCAAGCTCTGCGAGGACCTCGTGACAGGTCTGCTGCATCACCTTGGCGCGCGGATCGTAGTTCTTATAAACCCGGTGGCCGAAGCCCATGATGCGGAACGGATCGTTCTTGTCTTTCGCCTTAGCGACGTACTTGTCGATGTTCTTCTCGTCGCCGATCTCCGCGAGCATGTTTAGCACCGCTTCGTTGGCACCGCCGTGGGCCGGTCCCCAGAGCGCGGCAATACCGGCTGCAATACAGGCAAAGGGGTTGGCGCCGGTCGAGCCCGCCAGTCGGACCGTAGAGGTCGAGGCGTTCTGCTCGTGGTCCGCGTGGAGCAGGAAAATCCGGTCCATGGCTTTAGCGATGACCGGGTTGACCTCGTAGTCCGCGCAGGGCGTGGCAAACATCATGTGCAGGAAGTTCTCGGCATAGTCGAGATCGTTCCGCGGATACATGAAGGGCTGACCGAGTGCGTACTTGTAGCTCATGGCGGCCAGGGTCGGCATTTTGGCGATGAGCCGGTGGGCGGTGATCACCCGGTGCTGGAAGTCGTCGATGTCGAGGCTGTCGTGATAGAAAGCCGATAGAGCGCCGGTCACGCCGCACATGATGGCCATGGGGTGCGCGTCGCGGCGGAAGCCGCGAAACAGCTGCACGATCTGCTCGTGGACCATGGTGTGGTGTTTGATGGTGTCGACGAACCGTTCTTTTTCTGCGGGGCCTGGCAGGTCGCCGTTCAGCAGCAGGTAGCAGAGCTCCAGATGGTCTGAGTGTTCGGCAAGCTGCTCGATGGGATAACCGCGGTGCAGAAGCACGCCGGCGCCGCCATCGATATAGGTAATGTCGGAGTCACAGGAAGCGGTCGAGACGAATCCCGGGTCGTAGGTGAAGTATCCCTCGGCTGTGAGCTTGCCCACATCGATGACGTCCGGGCCTACCGTGCCTGTATGCACGGGCAGGTCAATGGACTTGCCGTCGATGGTCAGTTGGGCACTCTTGCCCGTGGAATCTGTCATGTGTCCTCCCGCAAGGATTAAAGCTGCCGGGTTGGCCGGGTGCAGGGTGTTAAGCCTTATGCACAGTGGGGTCTTGGTGCCCCTGGTCGTAGCGCGTTTGCGTTCTACGAGGGCAGGGAGCCTATAAACGGCAGTGGCGCTTGTCAATTCGCCCACAACTGCTTGTCGACTTCCCCGTAATGCCCATGGCGCGGCCCTTTGGCGGGTGTACAAGGCGCTTGTCACGGGACTAAAATTACGCGACAGCCAGCGTTCAGTTGCGCGTTCCGCGACAATCCGGCTGCGGGGTCCGGATAGATCCTGAAGTCCTTGCCGGACTGGTGAGAAGGCCCCGAGTGGACTTGTGAAAAGGTCCCAAAAGGGCCTTAAAAGGTCCGGAGCACCGCGAGCCGGCGTTCCGATGGCCGTCACGCCGTGTTGATTCAGTACAATGCATCCCGCCCGGTGCTCGTTGGGCCTCGGCTCAGCGCGACTGGGAGTTGCTGCTGGCGGTTGCTGCTGGCGGCTAAAGGTGAGCTGCGCGAGGTGCATGAGCTGCGGCCACACCAGCGTTCACATCGGTGTTGCACCGGTTAATAGAAGATCGATAAAAGTAACGAGTATTCGAATGAGTTCTGCATCAAAAAAGGAACGGCCGGTCTATATATCGGTCTCGCCCTTCGAGTTCGCCTTCCCGTTTACGGCCCTGGCGTCCATCGCCCACCGGATTACCGGCGTGCTGCTGTTTCTGGGCATTGGCTACCTGCTCTGGCTGCTGAGTGTTGCCCTTGAGTCAGAAGCGGGATTTGCGCAAGCCACGAGTGCGCTGGCTGCCCCCTTTGCCAAGCTTGTGCTCTGGGGGGTCCTGTCCATGCTCATCTACCACATCCTCGCCGGCGTGAAGCACATGTTTCTCGACTTCCACGTCGGGGATACCTTCCAAGCGGCGACGTCCGCGACTTACGCGGTGGTCGGACTGTCGGTCCTTCTCGCCCTCGCGACAGGAGCCTGGCTATGGTAACTAACGTCACGAGCCTCACCCGGAGCGGTCTGTCCGACTTCGTTATCCAGCGGGTGAGCGCGGCGGTGCTCACGCTCTACACGCTTTGTGTGGTGGGTTTCTTTCTGGCCACGCCGGAGATGACCCACGCCAAGCTTCTGGCTTACTTCGGCTCCACGCCGATGCTGCTGTTCAGCACACTCATGGTGCTTTCCACAGCGGCCCACGCCTGGATCGGCATGTGGACCGTCGGCACTGACTACATTCGCGACCATTATTTCGGTAAGCACTCAACGTCTTTCCGCATGGTCTACCAGGCTGGCTGCGCGACGATTCTGTTCGTTTATGTGGCCTGGGCGCTCAAGTTGTTCTGGAGCCTCTAAGGCTCTCTTTGGAGATTAGATAAGTGGCGAGAATTCGCAGAATGGATTTCGACGGGGTGATCGTAGGCGGCGGTGGCGCCGGCATGCGCGCCTCTCTGCAGCTGGCACAGTCGGGCCTGAAAACGGCCGTGATCACCAAGGTCTTCCCGACCCGATCGCATACCGTATCCGCCCAGGGTGGGATTACCTGTGCCATTGCCAGCGACGACCCGAATGACGACTGGCGCTGGCACATGTATGACACGGTTAAAGGCTCCGATTACATCGG
>JBCDDI010000417.1:0-3857 GCA_039180365.1 Pseudomonadota bacterium | reverse complement strand
GAAGCATCGATCCGCTGCGCCTTTACCGCGACGAGGTACTCATCCGTGGCGGCCTCGAGAGCGGCGAGCGGGTTTGCATTTCACCGCTGCAGACGGCGATTGAAGGCATGCCGGTACAGCCCCTTGATGAAAATGCGGATCCGGACACCCTGCCGGATAGTCCCGCCGACGTCGCCACAAGCTAGGCCGCTCCCATGCATACCGCCATCTCCTGGTTCACGAAGAACCCGGTTGCCGCCAATCTGTTGATGTTCGTACTGATCGTCGGCGGCGTCATGTCGCTGTACACGGTCCATCAGGAAGAATTTCCTAACATGGACATCCGCATGGTGACGATCTCTGTCCCCTATCTCGGGGCTGCCCCGGAGGAAGTGGAACAGGGCGTCTGTATTCGCGTCGAAGAAGCGCTGAAAGGCACCGACGGCATCGAGCGGATCACCTCTAACGCGAGCGAAGGCTCCTGCTCAGTCATGGCGGAGCTCTTCGAAGATGCGTCGGAGATCGACGTCCTTAACAACGTCAAAAGCCAGGTCGACGGCATCAGCACCTTCCCGAAAGAAACTGAAAAACCCATCGTCTCAAAGGTGACGATCACGCAGGGTGTGCTGTCGATTGCCCTCTACGGGAACACGGATCAGCGAACGCTGAAGGAGATCGGTAAGGAGATCCGCGACGACATCGCGGCGATGGACGGCATCTCCACGGTCAACCTGGAATTCATTCGGCCTTACGAGATCTCCATCGAGATCTCCGAGGAAACCTTGCGCCGCTATGGCCTGACGCTCGACCAGGTATCCAGCGTCATCCGAAACACCTCCCTCGACATGCCCGGCGGCACCCTGAAGACCGAGGGCGGCGAGATCCTCTTGCGCGCCAAAGGACAGGCCTACTGGGGTGAGGAGTTCGAGAACATCGTCGTTCTCACCCGGAACGATGGCACCAAGGTGTTTCTCTCTGAAATCGCGACTATCCGCGACACCTTCGAAGAGGGCGATCTGAACGCGCGCTTCAACGGGTCCCCGAGCGCGCTGATCAAGGTCCAAAGGGTTGGCAAGGAAGACGCCATTCAAATGGCCGCGGATCTCTACGCCTACATCGGGCGCTATCAGAAGGGGTTGCCACCGGGGCTCGAACTTCGCGTCTGGCAGGATGAAGCTCAGTCCCTGCAAGCCCGACTGGACACGCTCAACAGCATGGCGCTCTCCGGGCTTTTCCTGGTGATGATCGTCCTTGCGCTGTTTTTGAAATTCCGGCTGGCCATGTGGGTGGCCGCGGGCATCCCTATCGCCCTGCTCGGCACCATCGCCGTCTTCCCCTATGCCGATATATCCATGAGTTCCATGACCGTACTGGCCTTCATCCTGGTGCTTGGCATTCTCGTAGACGACGCCATCGTCGTCGGCGAGCGGATTTACGGCCACGAGCAGATGGGCAAACCGCCTATTCAGGCCGCCATTGATGGCACCTGGGAGGTTTCGATCCCGGTCATCTTCGGCGTGTTGACCACCATGGCCGCCTTTCTACCGCTGCTGCTCGCCACTGGCCGCATGGGCGGATTCTTCAGTGTAATCGGCTATGTCGTCGTTATCGCCCTGGTCTTCTCGATCATCGAATCGCAGCTGATCCTGCCTTCGCACCTGGCACACCGAAACCACGCGGAGGCCAGCAAAGGCTTTTCGAAGAAGTGGAACAATTTCCAGGGACGCCTCGCAAGCTGGCTGGAAAATCTCGCCACGGAGCGCTACCGGCCCATGCTCAAGCGCGCCGTGGACAATCGTTATATTACTGGCTCCGTGGGCCTTGGAGTGCTGATCCTGGCCATAGCGTTGATTGCCAGCGGCCGCGTCGTATTCACCTTTTTTCCCGCCATCGAAGGCGATCGGGTCTACGCGGCCCTGGAGATGCCGGAAGGCGTATCCGTGGACGTTACCACCGCTGCTGCCGGACGCCTCGAGGCGGCGGCGCTGGAGTTGCAGGGTGAGCTCTTCGAACTGACCGGCAACACGGAAACGATCAGTAATACCTTCACCAGCGTTGGTAAAACAGCCGATCGGGGCAGCGGCCCGCCCTCCCGACCGGGACCGGGACGCAGCCACTTCGCAGAGGTTGTGATTGAACTGGTACCCCGCGAGCAACGAAACAACTTCAGCTCGAAGGAAGTTGCACGCCTCTGGCGGGAAAAGGTTGGCAGCATTCCAGATGCGGTAAAGCTGTCCTTCAGCGCCGATGAATTCTCTGCTGGTGAACCCATCAACTATGAACTGTCTGCCCGGGACGTGGACACGATTCGCGCGGCGGCCGCCGACCTGCGAGCCGAGCTCACCCGTTATGAAGGCGTCTTCGATATCACCGACTCCTTCCGCGCCGGCAAGCAGGAGATCAAGCTGTCGCTGCTACCGGAAGGCCGCACCCTCGGACTGACCCTCAATGATCTCGCGAGCCAGGTGCGCGCTGCTTTTTATGGCAATGAGGCACAGCGTATTCAGCGTGGTCAGGACGACGTTCGCGTCATGGTTCGCTATCCGGAAGCCGAACGATCCTCCATTGGCAATCTCGAAGACATGTACATCCGCACCCCACAGGGTACGGAAGTTCCCTTCTATTCCGTCGCACAGTTCGAGCTGGGACGGGGCTATTCGACGATCCGCCGGGTCGACGGCCGACGGGTGATTAACGTTATTGCGGATCTCGATCGCTCCAAGCTCTCGCCGGAGGAAGTGAACGCCAGCATCGCGCAGGAAGTACTGCCATTGATACGGGCGAAGTATCCCGGGCTCACCATCAAGCTCGACGGTGAGCAGCTCGAGCGGGCCAAGTCCTTTACCGGTCTATTCCAGGCCGCCCTGCTTTCACTAATCGTCATCTACACGCTGCTGGCGATTCCTCTACGCTCATACGTTCAGCCCCTTGTGATTATGAGCGTCATTCCCTTCGGCGCCGTTGGTGCTATCGCCGGCCATTGGATCATGGGTTACCAGCTCATGTTCTTCTCGGCCCTCGGCATCGTGGCCCTGTCCGGTGTTGTCGTGAACGCGTCATTGGTTCTGGTGGACTACATTAACCGCCGGCGCCGGGAAGGCATGCCTCTCGAAGAGGCCGTGTTGTCCGCCGGCGTTGTGCGCTTCAGACCAATCCTGCTGACCTCGGTCACCACCTTCGTGGGCCTGATTCCGCTCATGAGTCAGCCAAGCCCGGCCACCCAGTTTTTTATCCCCATGGCCATCTCTCTGGCCTTCGGGGTGCTGTTCGCCACCTTCATCACGCTGTTCCTGGTGCCCAGCCTCTATCGGGTTGCCGAAGACTTCTTCGGCTGGGATCCGGTGGCTCAGGGGCAGATTGACGCGGATGAGGTGCACAAGCTGCACCCGAAAGGCATGCGCCAGCCGGTCTGACCGCAGACACCAGCTGAGCGATGAACGACGGCGCCCTGAGCCTGCCGGGCACACCTCGTGCCTGGCATCGGCGTGTCTGGCAGCTGTCCTGGCCCGTGATTGTTGCCAACGTTACGATTCCGCTCGTCGGGCTCGTCGATACGGCCGTGATGGGCCGAATGCCGGAGGCAAGCTATCTCGGCGCCGTTGCCGTGGGCGCCGCGATCTTCAACGCCCTTTATTGGATCTTTGGCTTCCTGCGCATGGGGACCACGGGGCTGGCAGCCCAGGCAGCGGGCGCCCGTGATGAAGGCGAACTCGTGGCCACGGCCGTGCGCAGCGGTCTTCTCGGTCTGGGCCTGGGTCTCCTTGCCGTGTTCGGCCAGCTGCCGCTCCTGGCTCTGGTACTCAAACTTTTTGCAGCCAGCGACCAGGTCGAGACGCTCGCCAGCACCTACTTCCTGATCCGCATCTGGGGGGCTCCAG
>JBCDDI010000416.1:0-3879 GCA_039180365.1 Pseudomonadota bacterium | reverse complement strand
CTTCACCCGGGATGGCGACGCAATTGCTTACGCGACCACGGAGCGCAATGGCGTCGACTACGACGTTTTTGTCCAGGACATCGAATCCGGAGCGGTCCGCCGCGTCTTCGAAGGAACCTTCGGTTTCTATGCGCGGGGTTGGGCGCCAGACGGACGCCACCTGCTTATGAGTGAGACACGAGGTGAGGACGGCAACAATCTCTATCTGCTCGATACAGAAACCGGCGAGGCGGACACGCTGTTTAAACCGGAAGTCAGCTCCGAGTATCAGAACTTCGAATGGATGTCTGACGGCAGCGGTTTCTACCTGAACACCAATCATGACCGCGAGTTCCATGCCCTGGCCTTCTACGACCTTGCGGATCGTGAGCTGCAGCTCCTGGACACACCTGATCACGATGTTGGCAACGTGGTGCTGTTTGGCGGCGACCGCTACCTTGCCTGGACCATCAATGAAGGGGGCTATGACCGGCTCCGATTCATGGCGCTCGCAGGGCCGGAGTCCGGCGTTGCGCTGGATGGGCCGACGCTGCCGCTGGGCGTCTACAACTTAAGCGGTGCCCGTGATGCCGCCTCACTGGCGATCCGCATCAGCGGTCCACGGACGCCCGGAGAGGTCTGGCTCTGGCACCCGGAGGACGCTGACGCCGAGCGCGTGATTAATGCCACGCTGGCCGGGATCGATCCCACACTTCTGAGCGCGCCGGAGGTGGTCAGCTTTGAGGCGCGGGACGGTGTGAGCCTGCACGGGCTCCTCTACCGGCCCGCAGATTCCGATGCGCGAGCGCCGCTCATGTTGAAAGTCCACGGCGGCCCAACCGGGCAGGCCCGGCCCCGCTTCGATGCGGTCGCCCAGTACCTGGTGGGTCGGGGCTATGCGGTGTTTGATTTCAATTTCCGCGGCTCCACCGGCTACGGCAAAACCTTTGCCCGCCTCGACAACGGTCGCCTCCGCCCGGACGCCGTCGGCGACATCCAGGATGCCGTCGACTGGCTCGGGGACAATGCCGATGTAGATCCCACGCGCATGGCCATCATGGGCGGCTCCTACGGCGGCTACCTCACCAATGCTGCCGTCGGCAGCTATCCCGGGCTCTTTAAGGCGGCGGTGTCCTTTGTGGGTGTTTCAGACTGGGTGCGCGCGCTGGAAGAGGCTTCACCGGCCTTGAAGGCCAGTGACCGCGTCGAATATGGGGACATTAACGATCCGGACGATCGCGCTTTCTTTGCAGAGATATCCCCCTTAAGCCGCGCTCACCTCGTCCGGACGCCGCTGCTCGTGGTGCACGGTGCCAATGATCCGCGGGATCCGGTTGGTGAATCGGACCGCTTTGTGCAGGCCGTGCGTGAGCAGGAAGTGGAGGTGCGCTACCTCCGCTTTGCCGATGAAGGCCACGGCCTGCGGAAACTCGGCAACCGGATCACCGCCTATCGGGAAATCGCCGACTTCCTCGACAGCAAGCTCAACTAAGGCCGGCATTGCACACGGCAAATCCGAAAACCAACAACACTGCAAATCACTAGAACAACAAGGAACAGGAAACTATGACACGCCGATCCACGCCCTTACTGGGTCTACTGTGGGCTGCTGCTGCCTGTGTTTTTCCAGCTTTCGGGCACGCACAAGCGTCCGTGGGCTGGCCGGATGCCACCTACGATGCGGCGATTCCCACCCACCAAGACGTGCTTGGCTATAGCGCCGGCGATCGGATCAGCTCACCGGAAGCGATCGCCACCTATCTCACCCGCCTCGCCGAAGCAGCACCGGCGCAAACGCGTCTCGTTGAGTACGCCCGCAGCTGGCAGGGTCGACCGCTGCACTATCTGGTGATCGGCAGCGAAGCCAACGTCCGCCGCCTGGATGACATTCAGGCCGCTATGCAACGGCTGGCGGATCCGCGCGGTCTTGCGGCAGCCGATGCCGACGCGCTTATTGCCGACCTGCCTGCGATTGTCTGGCTTGCCCACGGCGTACATGGCAACGAGATCTCTCCGTCGGAAGCGGCGCTCGTGACGGCGCATCATCTGCTCGCAAGCGACTCCGGCCGTGCGCTCCTGGAAGAAACGATGGTGGTCATTGATCCCCTTGCGAACCCGGATGGCCGCGCGCGCTTTGTGCATCACTACGACAGCCTGGCAGGACTCACGCCCCAGGGAAGCACCATTGCCGCGGAACGGGTGGAAGGCTGGCCCTCCGGGCGGACCAACCACTACCTCATTGACATGAACCGCGACTGGTTTGCGCAGACGCAGCCGGAAATTGTCGGGCGCGTGCGGACCTTTCTTGAGTATTACCCTCTCGTGTACGTGGACTCCCATGAAATGGGCAGCCAGCGCACCTTCTACTTCCCGCCGCCGGCGATGCCCTATAACCCTTATTTTCCGGCAGCCCAGTTCAGCGCCTTCGACGCTTTCGGTCGGCATACGGGGCAGCGTTTCGATGAGTTTGGCTTTCGCTATTTCACCCGGGAAACCTATGACGCCTACTATCCCGGCTACGGAGATACCTGGCCGATGCTGCAGGGCTCGCTGGGCATGACCTTCGAGATGGCGAGCCCCCGAGGGCTGGTGGCTGATCTCGACGACGGCGGCCAGCTGACCTATGCAGACGCGGTGCAGCGCCATTTTGTGGCGAACGTCGCAACCGTTGAAACGGCGGCTCGTGAACGCGAGCGGCTGCTGCGGGATTTTCTCGCCTTCCGCAGCGATGCGGGTACCAACACGGACTTTGCCCTGCCGCGACGCGGTGACGTGGGGCGCGTGGACAAACTGGCGCGGCTCCTCAGCACCCAGGGTATCGAAGTCCGGCAGCTCGATGCCGAGGCGCGGGTCTGTGGCTCGACGCTGCCCGCCGGGAGCTATCTCATCCAGGGCGACCAGCCCGCCGGACGTTTAGCCAGCACGCTCCTTGCGGCGGACAGTCCGCTGGACGATGCCTTCTGGGCCGAGCAGGCACGACGGGAAGACAAGGGCCTGTCGAAACAGATTTATGACATTGTTGCCTGGTCGCTGCCGGCTTTGTGGGGTCTCGACGTTGAGCGTTGTCAGATCAGGGAACAGCTGGCGCCGATTGTTACCGAAATCGCCCCGTCGGCTTACCCGGCACCGGCCAGAGCAGGCGTTGCCTATCTCGTGCCCTGGGGGTCACAGGCTGCGGTGCGCGCACTTGCGGGAGCGCTGAGCGCCGGACTTGTGCTTGAGACGACCGATGAGTCCTTCACGCAGAACGGGCGGCGTTTCCCGCGCGGGACCCTGGTTGTCCGACGAGCAGCGAACGACGCTGACCTGCACGAGCAGATCCTCTTGATCGCGGCGGAGAGCGGCGCTGAGATTCTCGCTACGAACAGCTCCTGGGTAGAGCAGGGCGTGAACTTCGGCAGCGATAACCTGCACAAGGTCCCGGCCGCCCGCATTGCCCTCGCCTGGGGTGAGCCCGCGTCCGTGTATTCGGCCGGGTCCCTGCGCTACGTCGTCGAGCAGAAAGTCGGCTATCCCATCACTCCAGTGCGAACGGCTGATCTGAGCTCCGCCTATCTGGAACAGTTTGATGTGTTGTTGCTGCCGAGCGGCAGCGGCTACGCGAAGGGGTTGACTCAAGCCGCGCAGAAAAATCTCGAGGGTTGGGTGGCCGATGGCGGTGTTCTGGTTGCCGTGGGCGGTGCTCTGGAACTCCTGACTCGCGATGCGCTCGCCATGCTCGATACTTTGCCTGAGCGACGCGCCCGGGAAGACGCCGCGGAGCAACCCGAGGAGGGCGAAGATGTGCCTTCCCATACCGAAGGCACAATCCTGGATGGACCGGATGCCCTCGCGGAGAACGTAGCACCCCTGGCGGAGAATCCACCGGAAGTCCTTGGCGCCATCCTCAAGTCGAGCGTT
>JBCDDI010000415.1:0-3902 GCA_039180365.1 Pseudomonadota bacterium | reverse complement strand
CTGCAGCCCGCCTCACTCCTGCGCGGGCTGCAGTTTCAGGCGCCGCATCAGGTAGTCGGCGCCCGCGTAGAGGCAGACAGCACTCACACCAAAGGCCGTCGCCACCGCTGGCCAGAGCGGGAACTCGAGGGGCAGGCGCAGCTGGAAGTGCAGCATGGGTAAGGCGATGAGGATGCCGAGAGTCAGGGCAAAGACGGACGTGATTACCGCAAGAAGCACATACTCCATGCTCAGACTCATGCGGATCACACTTAAGCGAGCGCCGATCGTGTGCAGAATGGTCGAGTAGTAAACCTGTCTGGAACGATGGCTTGCCATCACGCCGGTGAGCACCAGCAAACTGACAGAGAAGGCCACGGCAGATACCAGTGACAGCCCCGCCACGGCCTGACCGAGCAGTTCTTTCGCCGTGGCAATGATGGTGGCCGTGCGCACCGAGACCACGTTGTGCGCCGCCACGGCAATTTCGTTCTGGGCGGCGATGGCACGCTCTGTTGGCATATAACCCGCGCCGACGTAGCGGGCGATGAACGGGTCCAGGACACCCTCCGAAAGAATGCCCTCAAACCAGAAGCGGGTTTGCAGGCCCTGCTGGCGGTAGATGCCGGTGAGCTCTGCGTCGAGCTGTCTGCCTTCGATGCTGAAGGTCAGCAGATCGCCGACTTCGAGGCCGATTTCGTCCGCCTCCCGATCCTCCATGACCACAAAGGCACGATCCGCGGCCGCAGCCTCCGGCCACCAGCTGCCGCGCACCATGGTCACCTTGTCGAGGTTGCCTGCCTGATAGGTGAGCTTGTGTTCGTCGCGGGCTTCCCGCTGGGCGTCGAGGCTGCTGTCCACCCCTGGTGAGAGTCCGTTGATGGCCGAGAGCCGCCCCTGAACAAGGGGTGCCATATCAATCTGCTTCGCATCGTTGTTTTCGAGAATCCGGGTCACCGGTTCCAGCTGGTGCGGGGCTACGTCATAGAGCACCAGATCCGGCGACTCCTCGGGAATTGTGCTCGCGATCGTATCGAGGAGTGTGGAGATCAGCACCGTGCAGGCGACCAGCAGCGTCAGGGCGGAGCCCAGGGTCAAGAGCGATACGCGCAGGGCAGAGCCGTGGCGATGCAGATTGGCTAGGGCGAGATGCAGAGCAAAGTGCCGTCGCGTTGGCGCCTGACCATCCATGCGCAGAGCCAACCGCCGGATGCCTCGGACAATGCCCTCAAGCAGGAGTAGCAGGCCCACGACCGTGCCGACGAAGGCGAGCGCGAAGATCGGATCCGGAAGCACGAGCAGCACGATGGCAACGATCAGGATTGCGCCGCAGACCGTTGCCAGCCACCAGGCCCGCGGTGTGGTCGTTTGTACCCCGTCTATGCTGCGAAACAGCACAGCAGGATCAACGGCCAGAGCTCGACCGACGGCGGGTGCTGCGAAGGTAAGCGCCGTGATCAGGCCGAAAACGGCTGCGAGCAGACTCGGCGCCAGGGCACTCGCAAGCGCTGTGTCGACGGGAACCTGGCTTTCCGCAAAGAGCGCACCGGCCAGAGACAGGAAGAAGCCGAGCAGGGCGCCGGCTAGGCAGGACAGACCGCTCATGATCAGAATCTGCAGCAGGTAGACGATAGCCAGAGGCCGATCGCGTAAACCCAAAGAACGGAGCGTGGCAATTGTGCCGAGCTTACCCTGCAGGTAAGCCTGTACGCTGTTGTAAACCCCGAGGCCGCCGATGAAGAGGGTGCTGAAACCAACAATGAGCAAGGCGGAGCCGGCCTGGGCCAGGCGTTCTCCGATCCGGTCGCTGCTGTCGAGAAAGGTTGTCACTTCCCAGTCGCTGTCTGGAAAGGTTGCGAAGAGGGCGCTCTGCCAGGCGCCGGGATCCAGATCCGTGCGAACCCGATATTCGTAGTCCACCCGGCTCGCCGGATGGATGAGTCCGGAAGCCAGCAACGCTGCTTCGGAGATCATGACCGGACTGCCAAGCCAGCTTGCACTCAGGCGCCGATCCGGCTGCTCCGAGATCAGCGCCCGCACCTCCAGCACCAGGTCACCGATCTCCACCTCATCACCAACGTTGATCGCAAGGCGGTCGGCAAGGACGGGATCCATGGCGAGGCCGAAGCGATCGTTGTTCAGCGCTGTGACTTTATCGAGCGGCAGCGTTGGTTCGAGGACCAGCTCACCATAGAGCGGATAGCGGTCATCAACGCTCTGCACTTCCACCAGCTGAAAGTCACCGGCGGCGGTGCCCATCATGGTGTCCAGTTCGATGAGCAGGGAAAGCTCGCCACGGTTTTCCATCCACTCAATGGCTTCCGCGGGCAAACGCGAGCGCGCATGCACCTGCAGATCGCCGCCGCTGTATTTCCGGCTGTCCGTCTGCAGGCCTTCCCAGACCTGCTGGTATAGGCCGCCGGTGGCGGCGACGAGAGTGACGCCGAGCACCAGGCAGGCGCAAAGCACCCAGAGCGACTGACCGCTGCCGCGCAGATCCTGCCAGGCGAGCCTAAGCAGAAAGGGCATGATTGAGCCCCTCGACTAGCGCACCCCCATCAAGGCGCAGCTGCCGGTCGCAGCGCGCTGCCAGGGTCTGATCGTGGGTCACCATAACCAGCGTGCTGCCGAGCGTGTCGTGCAGATCGAAGAGCAGTTCGGTGATGGCGCTGCCCGTATCTTTGTCCAGATTGCCCGTTGGTTCATCGGCGAGGATCAGCGGTGGGGCGTGGACAAGCGCGCGGGCAATGGCAACGCGCTGCTGCTCGCCACCTGACAGCTGCATCGGGTAGTGCGCCTCGCGATGCCCGAGTCCTACGCGTTCGAGGATTTCCCGCGCCTTGGCATCGGCATCGGCGTCACCGGCGATCTCCAGGGGCAGCGTGACGTTGCCCAGGGCGGTGAGGCTTGGAATCAGGTGGAAGGACTGGAAAACGATGCCCATTCGATCCCGGCGCAGATCAGCCAGCTCGTCGGCCGAAAGCTGATCAAGTTGCGTGCCCTGTATCTCGATGCTGCCGCTGTCCGGATGATCGAGGCCGGCCAGGAGCAGCAGCAGGGTGGTCTTGCCGGAGCCCGAAGGGCCGAGTACGGCGACACTCTCACCGGCGGCGATATCGAGATTCACCTGCTTCAACACAGGCACCCGCGTTTGTTCCAGCGCGTAGCTCATCTCGACGTCACGAAGACCGATCATATGCCGGGTTCCTCTCTGTTCCGCAGGTTGCCGTGAGGAAAATAAGGTTCAGGCGGTAAAAGGCGGGTGAACGCTGTCGCCCTCCGTGCCCTGGGCGTCCTCAGGATTCCTGGCCGGCGACGTTGGCCTGGGCCGCCGCGATTCTTGCCACCGGCACGCGGTAAGGGCTGCAGGACACATAGTCGAGGCCGGTCTCATGGCAGAAGCGAATTGATCGGGGGTCGCCGCCGTGTTCGCCGCAGATACCGTATTTAATCCCTTTCTTCCGAGCCGCGGAGTCGGCGACGCTCATTTCGATGAGCCGGCCGACGGCACGTTGGTCAAGAGAGACGAAGGGGTCTGTCTCGATCAGTTTCTTATCCAGATACTGGGGAACGAACCGTGCGGCATCATCCCTGGAGAAACCGTAGGTCATCTGCGTAAGGTCATTGGTGCCGAAACTCATGAACTCCACAGCCGGCGCAAGGCGATCGGCGCCGAGGCAGGCCCGGGGCGTTTCCATCATCGTGCCGATCTTGTACGAGATCGAAACCTTCTTGTCGCTCACCAGCTCATGGATGGTGCGCTCGATGATCTCGTTGATGAGGCGGATCTCGCGTACGTTAACCACCAGCGGGATCATGATCTCCGGAAACGGACGATAACCCTGGTCTGTTGCATCGATGGCTGCGCCGATAATGGCCCTCACCTGCATTACCGTAATTTCCGGGTAAACGACCGAGAGCCG
>JBCDDI010000414.1:0-3912 GCA_039180365.1 Pseudomonadota bacterium | reverse complement strand
GTCGCCGATACGGATCTCATTTTCGTCGAAGTAGGTTTCAAGGCGGTCAGAGCGCTGCTCATCACGACGTCGCTCAGCCCGAGCGTCATACAGGAGCTGTTGCTGATTAGCCTTGTCCTGAGCAAAACGCTGCTCGCGCTGCGAGTGCTCGCGGGATTCAACCACGCGACGTTCGCGGACGTTGTCGAGCAGTTCCTCAAGGGAAGCCGCTTCATTCACCTGCAGATCATCTTCCGGCGTGGGTGCGGCGGCACCGTCCGCTTCCTGAGCAGCAGCCGTACCGGCGAAAGTCATGAGCAGCGCAAGCAGTGCGCCGTGGAAGAGTTTGGTGTTCATCAGCGTACTTCTCATTGTGCATTCTCCGGGCCAGCTACCGGCAGAGACAGCAGATCGTAGGACATCTGCTGACGGGCCATACGGATGCCGTTCTGAACCGGCGTCTTGAAGAGGTCGTCAACGACCTCCCACTGGCCGCTCTCGGCGTTGAAGCGTCCGGTTTCCTCACCGTCTGGGGTCTGATACATGAGGGACACACGGCCAACCTGGAGGACGTCGACCTTACGGTCTGTACCGTTGATATTGATGGTGTCCGGATAGGCAGAGATCGTGCGCCCGTACTCGTTCTCAATCTGGTAAGCCCGGAGAATCTGCGAGAGCTTCTCACTCACGGCGACGTCGGCGCGATCCATCATTTCGCGCAGCGTATCGAGCCGGTTGTTCCGCTCGGTCGACAGGAACGGCAGATCTAGCGATACGAACTGCTCCAGACCGTCAATCATGCGCATCATGAGCGGCGTGATCTGGCGTTCGATGACCGTCACCTCATCGATGGAGGAGCTGAGCTGGGCCATCTCCGCTTCCTGGTTGGCGATCTGCCGCTCCAGCTGCCGGTTGTAGACGCGTAAGCCCTGGATTTCCTTAAGGACCGTCTTGTACTCACCGAGGAGCTCGCGGGTCTCCTCCGTCAGTGCATCGATCTTCGCCTGGGACTGACGCGCCTGAGTATTCAGCTGCTCAGCCACCGCAAAGATATCATTCAACGTCGCAGCCGAAGCAGTGCTTGCAAGCACCGCCGACGCTGCCAGAAGCAGTGTCGCTGCGATTCGGTTCCGTTGTTTTTTCATAAGACTTCCTACGGGCTTTCCTACGGGATGGTTTCGCTTTTAGTTTCGTTTTTAAGTTTCGCTGCTTTGTTTGCGGTTTCTGGGCACGCTCTGCGCCTTTATATACGGCTCGATATATATGGCTCGACTGTAACGACTCTCCGAAGCGAGTTACTGCTCACCTCATTCCGCAACGTTCCGGGTGTGTTCTGCGCAGACTCACCCGACCGACCGCTGACGCTCCCGCGGGAGCAAGCGACCGGCTGTTTCTCCAGATGGCAACGATGCAATGGCGCAAACGCGCCATACCCCGTTCCCAGTTCCGGGGAAACAAACTCTATTGGCCTGGTTCTGCTGGCAGATTGTGTGATTGGCACACACGCTCTCTGCGAGATCGTTAGCTGCTTATTTATTGTCGCGATACGACCGCGCCTAGCTGAACACGACCGTGCGGGCAATGGCGCTTCAGACGGAACCTCCTCTCCCTACCACTTTAACTTGGAATTCGCGGTTTGGATTCGAGGGAGATGGCCTGGACGTTTTGTCCGGTCACTGCCTCCTTATCCACAAGCGATGTCTTGGTTTTCTCCTGGTCCTCTCCGGGTCTGTACCAGGTCCATTGTCTGGACCTGAGCTGAACCGAAGAAAGACTGAAGACCTTGAATTCCGTGGTTTTCGAGCCCGTCAGCGCTGTTTTGATGCCCCGCCCCTGATTAGTTGGCGAAGCATCAACAAACACCCCATGGAAGTCAAGCGGGAAGCCGTGGGCATGCCCGTTGCCCTGCTCGCTCCACGATGCTCCAGGCCATCTGTCCGTTCAGGCGAGCGTGCTCGCAAAGAGTTCCAGCGTGCGACTGCGCGCCTGCTCCGCGGCGCTCGCGTCATAGCTCGCACGATGATCGCAGTTGAAACCGTGATCCGCGGGATAAACGTGCACGGTCACGTCCGGCTGCGCGTCCTTCACCTTGTTCACGTCTGTCATGGGGATATGCGCATCCAACTCACCGAAGTGCATGATCACCGGACACCGTGCAGTGCGGCCGACTTCAGCGGCCACGCCGCCACCATAGTAGGAGGAGGCCGCGCTGACCCCATCGAGTTCGCAGGCAGCCAGCCAGGTCAGGAGACCACCAAAACAGTAGCCGACTACACCGACTTTCCCGTGGCCGCCGGCAACTTCGATTGCTGCCTGAATGTCGGCCAGAGCCAGGTCCCGATCGAGTTTCTGAAAAGCGAGCTCGATGCCCTTGCCCATGTCCTCCTGCTCGTAGCCAAGTTCCACGTCCCGATCCACGCGATCGAAGATCTGTGGCGCGATCGCGAAGTAGCCCGCGCTCGCATAGCCATCAACCACTTCCCGGATGTGAGTGTTAACCCCAAAGATCTCCTGAATGACGACAACGGCGCCTTTAACTTCGGAGGCAGGCGCGGCCTGATAGGCGCCAAGTGCGAAGCCATCCCCTGACTGAATCTGAACTTTCTCACCCATAGTCATCCTCTCCTTAATCAGTTCGACCGCTACCTTAATGGATCCCTTCTACAGGTTCGATTACAGGTTCGATGTCGCCAGGCGGCCTCTCCCGTCTATGACCCCGGCGCCCCCGGATGTAACAAAAATGTCATATAATCGTCACATACTGCCGTTGGCTGGTGCTTCGGGCGTTCACAAAGCCAGGAGATGGCAGCAGATGCTGTCATCAGCGCGGCGTTCCGAATAACGCAATTGTCACAGTCCTCCGGTGTAATTCGATCTGCCTCGATCAACCCACCTCCCCCGAATAAGACCATGACCACGAACACGATTCTGCTCGTCGAAGACGAACCTGATATTCGCGACATGTTGAACTTTGCGCTCTCCCGAGCCGGTTTTCAGATCTGGGAAGCCGAAACCGCCGAAGATGCGATGCACAAGCTCGATGGGCTGCTCCCGAGCCTGGTGATCATCGACTGGATGCTGCCGGGAATGAGCGGCGTTGATCTGGCCCGACGACTGCGCAAGGACGAGCACACGGCACAAATGCCGATCATTATGCTCACGGCCCGGGGTGAAGAATCAGACAAGCTGAAGAGCTTCGACTCCGGCGTCGACGACTACATCGTCAAACCATTCTCCCCCCGCGAGCTGATCGCCCGCGTGAAAGCCCTGCTGCGCCGCTCCGGGGCACCGGAAGACGGCATTCTCGAGACAGGCCCGATCAACATGAACCTCGCCGCACATCAGGTCACCGTCAAAGGCGAAGTGGTGAAAATGGGCCCCACTGAGTTCCGCTTGCTGGAACTGTTCATGAACCACCCGGACCGCGCTTTCGACCGCTCGCAGCTCCTTGACCGGGTCTGGGGCCGAAGCGTGTATGTCGAAGAGCGTACCGTGGACGTTCACGTGTTGCGGCTGCGCAAAGCGCTCAAACCTTACGGCGCGCATACGGCAATCCAGACCGTCCGCGGGGTTGGGTACCGGTTCTCGCCCCCGTAAGCGATGAAACTGTCCCGCCAGGAAGCTCTGCTGTTACTGGGCCTGGCCCTGCTTGCGGCAGCCGTCGGCTGGATCTCGGGCTATTACGGCTGGAGCTTCTTCGGCGCCGCCGCAATCTGGTCCGTAGGCCAGTATCGTGAGCGGCTGCTGCTCGCACGCTGGGCCCGCCACCCGTTAAGCAGACCACGGAATGAGCAGGACGCCTGGCAACGACTCTCCGCGCCGATCTATCAGGCCCTGACGAGAGCCCGGAGCCGCCATGCCCTGACGCTGCGCCGGTTCAAATCGCTGCGGTCCATGACGGTTGCCGTCGAGAGTGCCGAGCGCAAGCGCCGT
>JBCDDI010000413.1:0-3920 GCA_039180365.1 Pseudomonadota bacterium | reverse complement strand
CTCGAGGTAGCGCAGGAAGTGGACATCATGGACCAGGAGGCCAGCGTTCTGGATCTTGGTGACTACCATCTGAACGTGCCCGACTTCATGAAGGAAATCGTCGCGGAGATCACCCATCACGCGCGCCGCTCGCCTGATATCAACCAGCGCTCGGGCGTTTCCGTGCGCACCTCTATTGCCAACTACGAAGCGCTGGTGGCCAACGCCTTCCGCCGGGCTCTGCGCCTCGGTGAGGCAGAAGTTGTCCCGCGCATCAGCGACCTCGAATATCTGATCCCTTCGCTGCAGGGGAAGATCGAGTTCGAGGCTATGGAAGACGGTCAGGAAGACAAAATCACCGCGCGCATCATTCAGGGCGCCGTCAAGGATGTCTTCGATCGTCGCTACGATGTCAACGATCTCGAACCGATCGCCATGGCCTTCAACGAAGGGTTAACCGTAGACACCGGTGAAGCGGCGCCCGCCGGAGACTACGCAGCGATCGCCGAGCGAATTCCGTCTCTGAACGATGTGTTTCCTGATCGGGACGCGGTCAGCGACACCATGCGGGCAACGGTCATTGAGTTCATTCTCGAGGGCCTGCACCTGCATAAGCTGCTTAACAAGTACGACCACGCGGGCACGGCCACCTATACGAGCTAGACACAAGCGGGCGAGCCGGAATCGCTCGCCCTACCGCCCTGTACAGGCGGCGGCCCGCCAAAAAAGCCAACGAGGAAGCGCTCATGCGTCATCCGGCCCCGAAACACCGCTTCTCCGCCTGGGACGGCAGTCAGAACCTGCCCCTGGATCCCGATCAGATCCTCGAAGCCCTTGCCGACGATCTCATGGAGTACGGCGATCTGCGCTGGGCCATGCGCAACCTCATGTCCCGGGGCATGCAGATTCCGCAGGGCGGCTACATGCAGGGCCTGCGCGACATGCTCAAGCAGTTGCGAGAGAAGAAGCGCCAGCGCCTGGAGCAGTTTGATCTGTCGAGCATCTTCGACGACTTTCGCGAACGCCTAGATGAAATCCTCGGCATGGAGCGGGATCGCATCGACGAGTGGCTGAACAAAGACGGGGACGACTTCTCCGGCGACGTGCTGAAGAAAGTTGCGGAACGCAATCAAGAAACCCTCGATGACCTGCCGGAAGACGTTGCCGGTCAGATCAAGGAGCTCGAGCAGTACGAGTTTATCAATCCGGACGCGCAGAAGAAGTTCCTCGAACTGCTGAACGATCTGCGCAAGTCCATGGCGAACACCTTCTTCAACAACATCGAGAACATGGTTAACAACCTGTCCGACGGCGACATCGAGCGCATGAAGGACATGATGAAAGCTCTGAACGACATGCTGGTGAAGAAGATCGCCGGTGAGGACCCGGGCTTCGATGAGTTCATGGACGAGTTTGGCGACATGTTTGGCGACAACCCGCCGGAAAGCCTCGATGAACTCCTTGAGCAGATGCAGCAGCAGATGGCCGCCGCCCAGTCGCTCCTGAACAGTCTCTCACCGGAACAGCAGCAGCAGCTACAGTCCCTGCTTTCAGACCGGTTCAATGATCCGGAGCTTAACGCCGAGATGGCAAAGCTCGCGAAGGAGATGGCGTTTCTGAACCCCGAGGGCAGCCAGTACCGCTTCAACGGCAGCGAGCGCATTGATCTCGACGCTGCCATGGATCTCATGAACGAGATGAGCCAGCTCGACGAACTCATCGAGCAGGTGCAGAGCGCCGAACGCGGCGGCGACCTCGACCGTATCGACCGGGATCTCCTCGAAGACCTAATGGGCGAAGACAGCGCCGAGGACCTCGACAAGCTGAACGAACTGCTCAAGGCCCTCGAAGAGGCCGGCTATATCCGCCCCACCGGCGATGACCGCTGGGAGCTCACACCGCGCGGCTCACGGATGATTGGCCAGAAAGCCCTGGGGGAAATCTACGAGCGCCTGAAGCGCCAGAATATGGGCAACCATGCGGTGCCGGAAGAAGGCCGCTTCGGCGAGCGCCTCGAGCAGACCAAACCCTACGATTACGGCGACCCTTTCCACCTGCATATGCCGCGGACCATCCGTAACGCCCTCGACCGGAACGGACCGCAGACGCCCGTGCGGCTCCAGCAGGACGATTTCGAGATCTATCGCACGGAGCAGATCACCTCCACGGCCACGGCCATGCTGGTGGATCTGTCCTGGTCCATGGCGCTGCGGGGGTCCTTCCAGGCTGCGAAGAAAGTTGCGCTGGCACTGCACAACCTGATCACCTCGCAGTACCCGAAGGACAGCTTCTACATCATCGGCTTCGCGGCCTATGCCAAGGAGCTGAAGCCCCACGACCTTCCCTACCTGCAGTGGGACGAATACGTCCTCGGCACAAACATGCAGCACGCCCTGTTGCTCGCCGAGAAGCTGCTAGCCAAACACACCGGCGGCACCAAGCAGATCATCATGATCTCCGATGGGGAGCCAACGGCGCATCTCGAGAACGGTCAGGCGCAGTTCGCTTATCCGGCAACACCGGAGACGATTCGCGCCACCTTCAAGGCCGTGAAGCACTGCACAACCCGCGGCATCGCCATCAACACCTTCATGCTCGATGCGAACTACTACCTGAAGGCGTTCATGGACGAGATCGCGAAAATTAACGGCGGCCGCGTGTTCTACACCTCACCGGAGAAGCTCGGTGAGTACATTCTCGTCGACTACGTGCAGCATAAGCGGAAGAAGCTCGCGCGGCGGGCTTGATGCCCGAAGAATGCGGCCAGGGGCGGGCTAGAAAGGTTCCCGCTAACGCTGCCAGGGATTCTGCTTTGAGGACTTCAGGTAGCGGAGCTGAAACACCCAGCCTTTGTGGACGGTTTCTGAAGGCGCTTTCACCAGCTTGATGCGCTCGAACTCATCCACGCCGGTCGTATCCCCATTAAAGATCGTCCGGCAGCTGAGCACGGCATAACGCGCAAGGCCAAGCAGCCGGGCTTCGAGTTCCTTAGGGCTTTCTGGGGCATCGAGGGCCTCGAACTCTGAGGTATTGAGCGCTTCCAGTCCGCGCGTAAATCCGCTCACCGTGCCGTCACTCTGGTCTGCCCGGGCGGCCACCCAGAGGTTGAGCGGCAGCTCGTTCTCATAGTCCACCTTGAGCCGCTTCAAGGCCTCTCGCCGTGAGACGAGCTGCCGGGAGGCGTCCCAGTAGACGGCAGTCGCATTGGTCGCCGTTTCCGGCACGGCGAGGAGCGCCTGAGAAAGTACAACGGCGCGACCGAGAGCTCCCAGCTCCGTTGCGGCAGAGACCACCAACCCAGTCTTTCCCTGAGCGACAGCCCCCTCAAAGTTGGCTGACCCACTCCGGCTCAGCCGGTCTACGGCCGAGCGCAGGCCCTCATCACGGCCGAGATCTGCAACCGGCTCGAAGATAACTCGCGTTTTATTCAATGCCAGCGTGCGCTGCAGGGTCGCATTGCTGACTGGTGTTTCGTGCTCCAACGCATAGGACCAACGCTTACGCAGGCTTTCGCCAATGCGCTCGATGCTGAGTTCCGGTGCACCGTTAAACAGCACGATCGCGAGGATCGGCACCTCATCACCTGAGGCCTGAGAAAGCCCGTCACGCAGCGCCTCTAGGCTGCGCAGCTCACTTGGGTCAAAGGCGGGCGCCGCTTCCGCAGCCCGCGCATCGCGAAGATTGAGGCGCCAGACGATGACGAGACCGACAATGATCAGCAGGATCAGGGCAGTGAGCATGAGGGAAACGGCAGCCTCCGCGTGGGTCCCGACGCGTCTTTTAATCTCGGACCTAGTAAGACCGGGGCAACCCGAGCACGTGCTCGGTGACATAGTTGAGAATCATCTCCTGAGAGATAGGCGCGATGCGCATGAGTCGCGCTTCCCGCCAGTAGCGTTCAACGTGGTACTCCTTCGCGTAGCCAAAGCCACCATGGGTTT
>JBCDDI010000412.1:0-3922 GCA_039180365.1 Pseudomonadota bacterium | reverse complement strand
CTCGAGGAGCTGGTGGCGACAGCCGCTGAGCTCGGGATCCGCATCGTGCCAGAGATCGACATGCCCGGGCACGTAACGAGTTGGCTAACGGCCTATCCCGAGTGGGGCGGTCGTCAGGTGGCGCCGACGGAACGTTTCGGGGTCCATGGCGCCTGTCTGGATCCAGGCAACGAAGCGGTCTACGCCGCCATCGGCGAGATTCTTGATGCTGTCGTCAGCGTTTTTCCGGATTCCTGTCTGCACATCGGCGGCGACGAGGTCAGCCCTCGCTGGTGGTCCGAGGATCCCGCTGTTGCAGCGCTCATGGAGCGGGAAGGGCTGAATGACGTACGCGCTGTGCAGGGCTACTTCAATGAGCGGGTCGGCGCCATGGTGGCGGAACGGGGTCGGACGGTGCTGGCCTGGGACGAAGTCCTTGATGCCGGTTTCGGCGCGGACTGGGTGATCCAGGCCTGGCGGGGCTCATCCATGCGCGACCGCATAACGGCGGCTGGCAATCAGGCTGTGGTCAGCGCGCCCTATTATCTGGACCTGCATTTTCCCGTGGACGTGCACTACGATTTCGACCCGGCGGCTCCGCAGCACACACTCCTTGCCCGGGAGGATGCGCTGCTGAGCGACCCGCGTTTTCAGCATGTCAGTGCCGGCATGCGCTGGACCGAACAGTGGCGCGAGGGCATGGGTAATCAGGAAGAGGTGGACACAGAGCGCTTGCTCGGTGCCGAAGCCTGCCTCTGGTCGGAACTGGTCAACGCGGGCAATCTCACAACCAGGCTCTGGACGCGCCTGCCAGCCCTGGCGGAACGCTTCTGGTCACCGGCGGCCGGTCGGGTGTCTGCGGAAGTGCACGAGCGCGTCGACGCATTCCTTGAACGGACAGCAGGACTCAGCAGCATCGATCCCCTGGGATCGTCAGCCGCCGCACTCGGGCATCTCGGCGTTAGCGGAGCCTGGCTGGAACTCCTCGGGTGGTTTGAACCAGTGAAGTGGTATGGCCGCCTGCTCGGCGCGGAAGCCCTCGCGGCGCGAATTGCCGGTCGGGAGATGCCACAGGCGCGCCCCTATACGCTGGCGTCGCCGCTGAATGGAGTCGTTGACCATCTTCCGGTAGAAAGCGCCGCGGCACGTCGTCTCGGATCTCTCGCCCCGCGCGCCGCCGATGATGCAGAAGCGGGGGAACAGCTTGCAGCAACCCTCGCGACGCTCCGGCGCCTCGCGTCGTTGCCAGCCCATGAGGCTCCCGAAGCTCTGCCTGAGGTGGCCGAACTCATGGCGCGTCTCCTTCGCCTGACTGAGGTTGTCGAAGCACGCTGCACCGGGCAGCTGCTCAGCGTCGAAGCGCTCAGCGAGCTCCTCAGTCCCGTTGGTGAACTGATCCTCGCGGCACCGAAACCGCTTTGCCTGTGGCTTGTGCAGCCTTGAGCGCAAAAACAGCCTTGAGCGGCAAAAAGTCTTGAGCCGAAACCAACAACAAGCTGTCCTCGAAGCCGGCTGGGGTTTCCGCGCCCCCCACCTCGCACCCCTGGGAGACGGGCACATCAACGACACCCTGCTGGTGCGCGCGCCCTGGCCTTCCGGCCTGGCAACGGCGCTGCAGTCCACGTTGACCCCCGCCGAGGAGGGCACCGGGGTCTTCAGTTTTGTGCTTCAGCGCATCAACCAGACGGTCTTCACGGATCCGGCGCGGGTCACCTCGAATCTGCGCCGCGTTGTCCACCACCTTGAGGGTAGCGGAGTGCCGCTGGCACCGCTCTTGCCAACGTCCGATGGGGAAGCGGCCTGGGTTGATGAACACGGGGACTGGTGGCGGCTCTGGGGTTACGTGACGGCTACTCGGAGTCTCAGTCGGACGGATGAGTTGCCCGTTGCTGAGGCGGCCGGACGCGCCTTCGGCGCCTTTCAGTCGGCCCTAGCGGATCTTCCCGCGCCGCCGCTGGAAGCCACTATCCCAGGATTTCTCGAGCTGCGCGGCTACCTGCAACAGTTTGATGCGGTGCGCGGCAGCAGCGCGGCGCTGGCCCGGGAAGCCGACGCCTGTATCGGCGCCACCCTCGATGCGTCGGCGATTGAGGCACTGCGCGGCCTTGCGGATCGATTTCCTCCGAAAAACACGCTGATACACGGCGACTGCAAGTTGAACAACTTGCTCTTCGCCGCGGATGCGCCCGTCGTGCGTGCCGTCGTTGACCTCGATACGGTCATGGGCGGCCACTGGGCCTGGGACTTTGGCGATCTCGCCCGATCTCTGCTCAATGCTGCCAGCGATAGCGGGAAAGGCGCAGAGATCTTTCTTGCCGCGGCGCGCGGCTTTCTCGAAGGTGCCAACCGGCGCGCGAGCGCTGACGACCTGGCGCTCGCCCTGCACTACGTCGCGTTTATGCTCGGCATCCGGTTTTTAACGGACCATCTCGAAGGGGACCGCTACTTCAAAGTGGCGCGAAGCGGTGACAATCTGGCTCGAGCCAGGGTGCAGTTTGAGCTGCTGCGCCGCTTCCCTGCAGAGGCGCTCGCAGCCGTCGTCCGCCCCCTGCCGCAGGTTGTGCCCTGAAGGCCCCGGATTCCCTGGAACCCCTCTCTCTCAATGCAGAACAGGAGTCGCAATGAATACTGATCTCTCCGGGCGTACGGCGCTCATCACCGGTGCCAGTCTCGGCCTTGGGCTCGCGACGGCGGAAGCCTACTATCGGGAAGGGGCCCGCGTGGCGCTCCTTGCCCGGCGCGCGGAACCCCTCGAGGCGGCCTGTGCCCAGCTTCGCAGCCTCGAGGCGCGGGATGGCGCTGCCGTGGAGGCCTTCGTCTGTGACGTCACGGACGCTGACGCGCTCACGGCCACCTTTGCACAGGTTCAGGAGACCCTCGGGCCGGTGGACATTCTGGTGAACAATGCCGGCCAGTCGGCGGCCAAGCCTTTTAAGGAGATCAGCGACGAGGAGTGGCAGGCGGATATTGACCTCAAGCTCTTCGCGGCCATCCGCCTGGCGCGCCTTTGCTGGCCGCACATGGAGGCTCAGGGCTGGGGCCGCATCATTAATCTGCTGAACGTTTACGCAAAAGTTCCCGATGCCCGCACGGCGCCAACCTCGGTGACTCGGGCCGCGGGTATGGCCCTGACGAAAGTCCTCTCCGCAGAAGGGGCGCCGCATAACATACTGGTCAACGCGATGCTGATCGGCTTCATTAAAAGCGATCAGATCCGTCGGCGCTTCGAGGCGGCGGATACGGACCAGAGCTTCGATGAGTTTGTGGCAGCGGCTGGGGCTCGGCTGCCTATGGGGCGCATGGGCGAGGCTGAAGAGGTGGCTAACCTTGCCCTCTTTCTCGCCTCTGAGGCCGGGTCTTACGTAACGGGCTGTGCCATCAATATGGACGGCGGCCTTTCCAAGGTGCCTTGAGCGGGCAGGCAGCGTTGCCCGGCGCTCGTCTCAGTTCACCCGACTCAGCACGAGATTGACGATGCCCACCATGACGAGCACGAAGAGGACGGTGAACAGGATGCCGATGGCGATGAACTGACTCGGTTTGCCGCGGGTGAAGTCCCGCTCGCGGTTTTTGCTCGACTGCACGCCGAAACCGGCTGCCAGAGCACTGCTCATGACCTGCCAGAGCGTCAGACTCTCACCGGCCGCTTCATCCTCTGCGTCATTGCTGTTCTGTTGCTCTTCTGTCATATCTGCTTGCAACGGCTGGCCCAGGCTTAGGTAGGCGCACATGGGCGTGTACGTAGGCGTAAACGGAGCATTCGTTGACGCTCAGGAAAGCGGCAGCTTAGCACAGCGTCTTGCCCCCTTCTGCGAGCGATGCGATGCTCGCGCCCCCTGCAGCTGCATCCCATGAACCAGTCCTTCGACTGGCAACAACCGCCGAACTCCGTGTAGCTTCGCACCTGAGCATCGCTCAGAAGTTCGAAGGGGCCTGGCGGTGG
>JBCDDI010000411.1:0-3958 GCA_039180365.1 Pseudomonadota bacterium | reverse complement strand
CGACGTAGCCGTAGCGCGAATGGGTGCCGATCAGATCCGAATCGTTCACGTAGGCGTCGTAGACGTTCTGCCCTGACTGCATCTGGGTCTGCAGCTTCTCGATCACATCCCCTTCCTGGATGAGATCGTGGGTCACTTCAATCCCCGTGATCTCCGAGAAGGCTCGGGCGAGCACCGTCGCTTCGTATTCGTGGGTGGTCAGAGTTTCCGAGACCACGTTGATACGCATTCCACGAAAGGGCTCTGCAGCCGCCGTAAACCAGGCAAGTTCTTCGAGCTGCGCGGCTCGATCGAGGGTCGAAGGCTGGAGCTCCTCCTCCACCCAGCGTGCTGCGATAGCCGCGTAGTCCACGGTCGCCACCGCCCTTCCCGCGCCATCAGCAGCGTCACCGGCTGGAGCGCCGGCGTCACCGCAACCGGTAAGGCTGACCAGTAACAGCGCCCCCAGGATTCTTTTTTGATGCATAACCGCTATCCGAATTCTCAAGGCCCGCATGTAACCGTGTCCGGGGCAGGGCAATCAACCCCAGCGCAGGAGCCCTAACGCCAGCATGAGCGAGGCGCCGCTCGCCCAGAGCACGTTCATGTCCGTGGCCGCCAGCCACCCTGCATGCAGAAAGGCTGCGCTGAGGAGACTGATGAAAAAGCGGTCGCCGCGGGTGGTGCTCAGAGGCAGGAAGCCGCGCCGGGCCTCGGCCGGTGCGAGCAGCGACCAGAGGGTCATGGCCAGCAGCGACAACGCGATGCCAAGGAAAAACAGCGCCGTCGGCAGGGTCCAGGCCATCCAGCTCATGACGTTTGCCTCATAACAACTGCCTCACGACACCCGCCCGAGGGCGAAGCCCCGTACGAGATGCCGGCGCACGAAATACACCACCGCCAACCCCGGCAGAATCGTCAGCACTCCGGCCGCGGCCAGCACGCCCCAGTCGATGCCCGACGCGCTGACCGTCCGGGTCATCACCACCACAATGGGTTTCGCCTCGCTGCCGGTGAGCGTGCGGGCCAGGAGCAACTCCACCCAGCTGAACATGAAGCAGAAGAAAACGGTCACGCCAATGCCGCCGCGGATCGTCGGCAGAAAGATGCGGAAGAAGAAGTAGGGCAGGCTGTGGCCGTCGATGCGCGCCATCTCGTCGAGAGACCGGGGCACCGCGGACATGAAACCTTCCAGAATCCAGACAGAGAGAGGCACCGTGAACAGGCAGTGGGCAAGCGCCACAGCAAGGGGTGTATCAAAGAGCCCGACCGCGGAATAAAGCTGGAAAAACGGCAGCAGAAACACCGCCGGCGGCGCCATACGATTAGAGAGCAGCCAGAAGAACAGATGTTTGTCGCCGAGGAAGCGATAGCGGGAAAAGGCATAGGCTGCGGGCAAAGCAACGGCCACGGATAACACCGTATTGATCGCCACGTAGCTCAAGGAGTTGGCAAACCCCTGGTACCACACCGGGTTTGAGAAGATCTCCTGGAAGTTCGCGAGCGTCGGCGCTGCTTCACCGGCGAGAATGCCTTCGTTCGTAGTAAAGGACAGGCGCAGCAGCCAGTAGATGGGCAGCGCCAGGTAAAGCCCGTAAAGGGCAAGAAGCCAGGTTGCTCTTTTTCCGGTGACCGGCGTCATGAGCCCACCTCACCATCCCGGGCCAGCACGCTCGTGTAGAAGAGCCAGCAGAGCAGCAGCACAACAAGAAAATAGAGCACTGAGAAGGCGGCGGCAGGACCGAGATCAAACTGACCCACGGCCATGGTCGTCAGGTACTGCGAAAGGAAAGTTGTGCTGTTCCCCGGTCCGCCGCCGGTGAGCACAAAAGGTTCCGTGTAGATCATGAAGCTGTCCATGAGCCTGAGCAGCACGGCAATGACCAGCACCGGCACCAGACGCGGCAACTCCACATGGCGAAAGACCTGCCAGGGACTGGCGCCATCCATAAGTGCGGCCTGATAACAGGGCAGGGGGATCGCCGTCAGTCCCGAAAAAGCGAGGAGGGCGACCAGACTTGTCCAATGCCAGACATCCATCATGACCAGCGTTATCCAGGCATGGAGGGGCTCTGCGGTGTAGTTAAAGGCGATACCAAGATCATTCACGGCCTGACCGAACAGACCGATATCCGGTCGGGCAAAAAGCTGCCAGATGGTGCCCACCACATTCCAGGGGATCAGCAGCGGTACGGCGAGCAGCACCAGCACCAGGCCGACCCAGCGGCCCTCCCGGGGAATGGCTCGCGCCACCAGAATGCCGAGAGGGATTTCAATGGCCAGCACCGTGCCGCTGAAGGCCAGCTGCCGCAGCAGGGCATCGAGAAAGCGCGGGTCCCGGAGCGTCTCCCGATACCAGTCGAAGCCGACGAATATGCGGGTATTGACGTCGAAGATGTCCTGCACCGAGTAGTTGACCACCGTCATGAGTGGAATCACCGCGGAGAAGGCAACGATCAGCAGCACCGGCAGCACGCCGAGCCAGGCGCGATTATCCTGCACGCTTAAGCCTCCGGCCGTCGCGGAAGAGGCACAGACGGTCCGCATCCAGCTGCAGCGCTGCACGCCCGGGGGCGAGCCTGCCGAGAGGCTGGCGGGTCACAATTTCTCGACCCTGAAAGACGGCCGTCACGAGGCCAACAGCTTCTCCCCGGTCTGTCGCAAGGGTGCGCGTTCGCAGTACCTCAACCGACAGCGACGTCTCGGCCGGTACTTCCTGAGTAATTCGCGCCCACTCGGGACGGAAGCCGATACGACAATTCCCATCGCTCAGCGCAACCCTCTCGCTCTCGGCAACATCAGCGCGCGCCTGGTCACTGCCGGTAGCGGCGCCGGCATCAAGAGCGCCTGATTCAAGAGTGCCAGCAGCCTGAACCCCGATTGTTTGAGCGCCTATCATCAGAGCGCCCCCGCGAATCTCGCCATCAAGCAGGTTCATACCCGGGCTGCCAACAAAGTAGCCCACGTGCTCGTGGGCGGGGTCTGCAACCAGCGCCGCGGGCGTTCCCGTCTGGAGGATGCGCCCTTCATGTAACACGCTGACCCGGTCGGCAAAGGTCAGCGCCTCGGTCTGATCGTGAGTCACATAGATCATGGTGGCCTCGAGCTCATGCTGCAGCGCTTTCAGCGTTTGCCGCAGGCGCCACTTATGCTCAGGCTCTGCCGCGGTCAACGGTTCATCGAGCAATACGAGCGCTACATCCGGGCGCAGGAGGGCCTTACCGATGGCCGTCAGCTGCTTTTCCACGAGCGTAAGCTGCCGCGGTTTCCGCTCGAGGGCGGCCCCAAGACCAAGGCGTTCTGCGACATCCCGAAGCCGCCCCTGCCGTTCCGCGACCGGCAACTTCCGCATGGGAAAGGCCAGGTTTTCCGCGACGGTCATGGCGTCGTAGAGCACGGGGAACTGAAAGACCTGGGTGACGCGTCGTTCATAGGGCGCCCGGGCGCCTACGTCCCGTCCGTCAAAATAGATCTGTCCGGGCGCCGCCGGCAGCAGCCCGGAGAGCAGATTCAGAAGCGTCGTCTTACCGGCCCCGGAGCTGCCGAGCAGCGCATGGGCCTCGCCGCGCTCTACCGTCAGGGTCAGGTCAGACAGCGTTGCTGCATCAGCACCGGGATAGGCGAAGCTCAGGGCATCCAGCCGTAACTCAGCCACGCGGCAGCTCCAGGCCCGCGGGTTGGAATCGGTGCAGGCTCGCCTCGGCGGCGTGGAGCATAACGTCGGCGCCGGCCTCAAGGGAGACCAACCCTGGTAGTCGCGCCACCCAATGACCGTCGCGGCTGCCATCCCCGCCCTGCGCTTCAAGAAGCGCCGCGTGGAGAAAAGTCTCAGAGCCGTTGGTTTCCAGCGCAAGCACGCGCGCCGGGAAGGCAATATCCCCGGGCCGCCCTTCCAGATGCAGATGTTCCGGTCGCACCCGGTCCGCGGATCCCGGCAACCGATTGGCCCGGGGATCGCTCATAAGATCACAGGCGGCTG
>JBCDDI010000410.1:0-3961 GCA_039180365.1 Pseudomonadota bacterium | reverse complement strand
GCTGGCGCTCGACCGCTTCGGAGCCAGATTCGACGTTAACGCCGTCGCCTTCCTGCAGCTGGTTCAGAACCTTTATCCAGACCCGGCCGCGATTCCATCCGACTCAAGAATCATCGTCAGTAGCTCTCCGGCCGCGTACACCCCGCCCGCGCGCTTTCTTGGCCTGGCGCCGAGCCGCGTTGCCCAGCGGGTGCTGGCGGAGCTGCTTAACGAAAATCTCGCCGAGCACGGGCTGAGATTTTCGGTGTTCTCCATTGATGGGGCCATAGACGAACCAAAAATGCGCGCGGCGTTCCCAAAGGAGCCAACTTCCTATTTTATCCAGCCTGACGACATCGCTACTTCGATGGCAGAACTGCTGACAGGTGAGGCGTTTCCATTCCGTTCAGGCATCAGCGGCGAATCGGCCTTTGCCGGACGCGGAGAATGAGCCAGAACCGGAACCGACAGCTGCTGCTGGCGGTCCTGTCCGGGCTCCTCTGGTTCCCCCTGTGGAACCTGACTGAACTGCTTCCGGATAACGCGCCTGAGGCGCTCGGCATGATCCTTGGTACCAGCCCCGGCGCCGCCTTCGGCGCACTCGTGTTAGTTCAATTGTTACCTCAAGGTGTGCGTCCTCCTTTTCGAGTCATCAGCCTCATCGGCGCCGGCTGGCTCAGCTACTACCTGGCGCTGAGCTCACTGCGCCTCACGGAGCTGGACCCGTTTGGCCTGTCCGTCGTCGCCGCTGGGGCTATTGGTGTCAGCGTCGTGCTCGTGGCAGTCCGACTGTTGCTGGCTATGCGCCTGCAGCTGCGCGAGGTGATTCGAGCGCTGCTGGCCGGCATCGCTGCCGGGCTGCTGGTCTGGGTCGGCCTTGAGATCGATGATCAGCTGGCAGGCTTCGGCCCGAGCGATTACCTGGAGCTCCTTATCTGGCCCGGTCATCTGCTTTTCAACACCCTGGTGTGCTCGGTTCTGCTTGAATCGCTGAAATCCTCGAGCTTAAGTAAATTAAAATGACGTATAAGCGCCGAGGCCAGATAGCACCGCCTCCGGTTCATTTATCTCTCAACTATTCTCCCAGCATTGCCCCGTACTCCTGGCGATTTCGCCACTATCTTATTGATCATCAAGGGATCAATGAGGAGACAAGAGACTGGAAACGCACCTCTTCTCGAACAAAATGAGCAGTCTGGAGCTGTGGTGGTGGGAACGATCAAGTTCTGCCCGCTGGTTCCTGGGCTCCCTCTCCGTGGCCGCTATGGCCGGTGTGCTGGGAGGCGTGCTCGCCTGATCAGAACCGGAGCGGGTGGTCGAGACTGCCCGCGCCTTAGAACCCCTTAAGTCCTCAGCGCTGCCGGCCCTCAGCGTAAGCTGAGGACCCATGCCGCTACCTCCGGCACGTCCGCCGCCAGCGCGGTGGCCCCAGCCCCCTCAAGCTCCGACGCTGACCCATAGCCATAAAGCACACCCAGTGCGCGGACGTCGTTAGCCACAGCCCCCCGCATGTCCTGGGCACGATCTCCGATCATGCAGGCGGCATCAGCCCGGCAAGTCAGTGTTCGCAGCGCGTGAGCCACCAGTTCGGTCTTCGCGGAACGTTCGCCGGAAAGCTCAGCGCCAAAAACGTGACCGAAGAACCTCCGCAGGTCGAAGTGCTCAAGGACGCGCTCGGCATAAACGTGCGGCTTGCTGGTAACAACGGCAAGCTCCAGCCCTTCAGCCTGCAGTCGCGCCAGACACGCCTCTACCCCAGGGTAGACGGCGTTCTCATAGAGACCGGTCTCCGAAAAGTAGTCCCGGTACCGATCCACAGCTGCTTCAATGAGCTCTGAATGATCGGCCCCATCTATCGCCAGCAGCTCTGCAAAAGACTCTCGCAGTGGCGGCCCAATACACCAGAGCAGTTCCTCCTCGGGAAGGACAGTCCGGTTGAGGCTCTTAAGGGCGTGCTGAATGGACCGGACGATGCCCGGACGTGGATCTGTCAGGGTCCCGTCGAGGTCGAAGAAGACGCTCGTGAGTGAGCTGGCGGCAGCAGCCATTATTTGCGCTGTGACCCGCAGCACGATTTCCACTTAAGAAAACGCGCAAGATGCCGAGGCAGCAACTTAGCACAGGGAGTGTGCCGCTTGCGCATCCGGATCAGAAATCGGCAGGAGATGTGGCTCTTCATCGGCGCGGTGACGGTGCTCTCCGTTGCGGTTTCCGAGGCCGTGCTGGTGCTGCTCTATCTCAGCTTCGGTGATGCGGCCTTCGGTAAGGCCAATGCATTTTACACGGCGAGCATTGTGCCCGTCCTCGTGGCCGTGCCGGTGTGCTGGCTCACGGCGCGCATGGCGCTGCAGCTCTCACAGGCCCACGGTCGCCTCAAAGAACTTGCCCACACAGACGAACTCACCGGGCTGATCAACCGACGCTCCTTTTTCGCCAGCGCTGAACTGATGCTGGATACCGCTGAAGACGAGGGCACTCCCCTGTCCTTGCTGGTCATCGATGCGGACTACTTTAAGCAGTTGAATGACACCTATGGCCACGCCACCGGTGATGCCGCCCTGCAGTTCATTACGGAACAGCTCCAGCTCTGCGTCCGCAAAACGGACCTCGTCTGTCGCCTCGGTGGAGAAGAGTTTGCGATCCTTCTGCCTGGTCTTCGGGAGGCGGATGCCGCCCGCCTCGGCACTCGCATCCTCGAGAAAGTGGCTTCACGACCCATGGTCTGGGATAACAAGATCATCGAAATGTCCGTGAGCTGCGGTGTTGCGGATACAACGGCGAGTTTCGACATGCGAGGCCTGTTCAAGGCGGCTGACGACGCCATGTATTCGGCAAAACGTTCCGGCAGAAACCGGCAGATCCTCTACTCAAGAATGTCTGCCCGTGATGACGCGCGCGATGGCGAGGGTACGGGCGCCGAAGCGCCCGCCTTAACGGCCAGCACCTGAACACCATATACCGGCCTCCTCCCAGACGGTGACCTTATTCCCGCCAGCGCTGGCGGGGCTCCAAGCAACCGGCTAGCATCCTCAGGCTTCAGCCAGCGGAGGATGCGGAGTGGATCTATTCAGTCTCGAGGGAAAACACGTTGCCGTAACCGGCGCTTCATCGGGCTTCGGCCATCACTTTGCCGGCGTGCTCGCCGATGCTGGCGCGAGGGTCAGCCTTGGGGCCCGGCGCGTAGAGAAGATTCAGGCGCGAGTAGACGAGCTTAACGCTGCCGGTGGCAAGGCCTTTGGCACGCGCCTCGATGTCACGGACAGCAGCAGCGTGCAGGCTTTCTTCGAGGCCGCGGAAGACACGTTCGGCCCCGTGCACGTACTGATCAACAACGCCGGCATCGAGGCAGGTGCCAAGACCTACACGATGATTGATGAGGCCGATTGGGATTCGGTCATCGACACCAATCTGAAGAGCGCCTGGCTCATGAGCAAGCTCTTCACGGAGCGGGTAGTCGCGAACAAGGTTGAAGGCGGCAACATCATCAACGTTTCATCGATTACCGACACCCGCACCATCAAAGGCCAGTTTCCCTACGCGGTTTCCAAAGGGGGCTTGAGCCGCATGACCGAGGTCCTCGCTCTGGAAGCCCCCCGCTACGGCATCCGGGTGAACGCGCTGGCGCCCGGCTACATTCTTACGGACGTCAGCCGCCTGCTGCTCGAAAGCGAGCAGGCGCCGGAATTCATGAAGGGAATTCCCCTGCGCCGCTACGGCGAATTCGACGATCTGGATGGGCCGCTCCTGCTGCTCGCCTCCGACGCGTCGAAATATATGAATGGCTCCGTTGTTGTTGTAGACGGCGGCCACATCTGCGCATCTCTTTAAGGATTAAGAGCTTAGAGGAATAGCCATGAGCGACATCCACCCCTTTGAGATCAATACACCACAAGCCGATCTCGAGGATCTGCAGGCGCGGCTCGCCCGCACCCGGCTACCCGAGAAGGAGACCCCCGAGGACTGGTCCCAGGGCATTCCCCTG
>JBCDDI010000409.1:0-3978 GCA_039180365.1 Pseudomonadota bacterium | reverse complement strand
TTCTTTGCGATCTGGCCTGCGACAAAGGCCGCGGCGGGGCTGGTCACCGGGACGGGTGTCAGCATCTCGACCGCGACAGCGGGGTCGAGGCCTTGGGCCGCGCCGTAAGCGAGCAGTTCGGCCATCGCGGCGGTCTGCACCGCCAGCAGCGCGTTGACCATCATCTTGAGAACGATGCCTTGGCCGGTGGGGCCCGCATGCACGATGGCCTTGCCCATGGCGTGGGCCACCGGCGTGAAGCGGGCGATGTCGTCTGCCGCGCCCCCGCCGAGGAAAAGGAGCGCGCCAGCCTCGGCCTGGGGCAATGATCCGGCGACGGGCGCGTCAAGGAAGCGGAGATTGGCCGTTGCCGCCGCGTTGGCCAGATCGGTGATCCAACCGGGGGAGACGGTGCTGGCCTCGACCGCCAGGGCGCCGGGGGACATGCCCGCCATTGCGCCCTCGGGGCCCAGCCATACGGCCCGCGCGGCGTCTCATCTTTATCGACGGTGACTTCCACGCGGCTTTCTTCGCCGGTTTCCTTGTCCACCTTCAGCATCGTCGCCTGCATCGGCGCAATTTCTTCGGCGATTGCTCCGGATTCTACGGCGGCAGCGTAACGCTGCTGGCTTTGCAGCGCGTATTCGTCCTGCATTTCCCGGGTGACCTGATAGCGACGCGCGACCACTTCGGCTGTGTTACCCATGGCCATGAAGATGTCGGGCTTTTCTTCGAGCAGACGCTTATTCAGCTCAGCCTTACCGGGCTCCTGGCGCGTGCGCATGGAGATCGAGTCAGCGCCGCCGGCAATGGCGACCTGGCTCTGACCGGAAGCGATCTGGTTTGCCGCCAGGGCAATAGACTGCAGGCCGGAAGAGCAGAACCGGTTAATGGTCATGCCGGCCGCCGTGATCGGCAGCTTCGAGAGCACAACGGCAAGGCGTGCCAGGTTTCCGTCCTGCTCGCCTGCATGGCTTGCCGCACCCACGACGACGTCTTCGACTTCGTCCGGGCTCACGTTCGGGTTGCGCTCGAGGAGCGAGTCAATGCAGTGCGCGAGCATGTCGTCGGACCGGGTCAGGTTGAAGCTGCCCCGGAATGCCTTGGCAAGGCCAGTACGGACGCTATCGACGATTACCACGTCTTTCATAGGATTCCCCCAATGGTTTGAAGAGTCGGCCAGCGTCCCCGCGGGCGCCAGTCCGCTTCTGCCTGGCCCTGTTATTTGAGTGACCAGTTCAGAAGGGATTGGCTGTAGCCAGCGCAGGCATTTCACCAACCAGCTTGGTACAGAGCCGGGCATCTTAACGCGGGTCCAGCCCCCTGACCAGCGACGCGAAGCCCCCTGACTGACCGGAAAAAACGGTCAGTAAAGCCGGTTTTTCCGCTGTTCAAGATGCCCATGCTAAGCTTCACAGCCAATCGCTGGGGGGGATATCAGTGACTGAAAAAAGCGAGCAGCGGCTCGCCGAAGGCCTGTGCTTTGGCGAAGGACCGCGCTGGCGCGAGGGCGCCCTCTGGTTTTCCGATATGCACGCCCATGAGGTGCTCAAACTCACACCAGACGGGGTGCGCACGCACGTTGTCAGCGTGCCGGAGCAGCCCTCAGGCCTCGGCTGGCTGCCGGACGGCCAGCTGCTGGTAGTGTCCATGCTGGATCGAAGCGTCCGACGCTTCGACGGTCAGCAGCTGCATTTACATGCGGATCTGTCGGAGCTGGCGAGCTTCCACTGCAACGATATGGTGGTAGACGCCCACGGGCGGGCCTATGTTGGCAACTTCGGCTTCAATCTCGGCAGCGGCGTGAAGCCCACACCGGCTGAACTGATCTGCGTAGGGCCCGACGGCAGCGCTCGGGTGGTTGCCGACGAACTGATGTTCCCGAATGGCACGGTGATCACTCCGGATGGAGCCACGCTGATCGTCGCGGAGACCATCGGCGCGCGGCTGACGGCCTTCAATATCGAAGCCAACGGCGATCTCAGCGGGCGTCGGGTCTGGTCCGAGCTGCCCCGCGGCGCGGTGCCAGACGGCATCTGCCTCGACGAAGCCGGCGGCATCTGGTCAGCCTCGCCAACCACCTGCGAATGCATCCGACAGCTCGAAGGCGGCGAGATTACGCATCGGGTCGAGGTCGAGCAGGGTGCCTTTGCCTGCATGCTCGGCGGCCAGGACGGCAGGACGCTGTATGTGCTTACCGCAGACAGCTCTGATCCGGAGAAGTGTCGGGCGCGCCGCACGGGTACAATCGAGTGTTTTTCCGCGCCCTACGCCCGCGCGGGCTGGCCCTGAGAGAATGGAACCGCTGTATGCCCCACCCGCTTTATGAAAACTACGAATCCCCCTGGCTCAACGAAGAGCTGAAGATCCTCCAGGAAGCGGCCGGCCGCTTCTTCGATCAGGAGTTCGTCCCGGAAAACGAACGCTGGCTCAAAGAAGGCAAGGTTGACCGGGACGCCTGGCTGAAGGCGGGCGAGGCCGGCCTGCTCTGCGCGGAGATGCCTGTGGAATACGGCGGCGGTGGCGGTGACTACCGTCATGAGACCGTCGTTATGGAGGAGTTTCTGAAGCGCGGCCTGACGGGCTTCGGCCATCAGGTGCACTCGAGCATCGTCGCCCCTTACATCAATCACTATGGCGATGAAGCCCAGAAGCAGCGCTGGCTCCCGGGTATGGCCCGGGGAGAACTCATCGGCGCGATCGCCATGACCGAGCCGAACACCGGCTCAGACCTGCAGAGCGTCCGAACCACGGCGCAGCGGGACGGCGACGATTACGTCATCAACGGGGCAAAGACCTATATCTCTAACGGTCAGAACGCCGACCTGGTTGTTCTCGTGGCGAAGACGGACCCCAATCAGGGCGCCAAAGGCATCAGCCTGATCGTCGTAGAAGCGGATACCCCCGGCTTCGAACGGGGTCGGAACCTGAAAAAACTGGGGCAGAAAGCGGCCGATACTTCAGAGCTGTTTTTCTCGGACTGTCGGGTCCCGGTGGCTAATCGCCTGGGCGACGAGGAGGGCCGCGGCTTTGTCCAGCTCATGCAGCAGCTGCCGCAGGAACGGCTCAGCATCGCTCAAGCAGCGGTAGTGCAGACAGAGCGTGCCATAGAGATCACCACGGACTTTGTCCGCGAACGGAAGGCCTTCGGCCAGCGGGTCCTCGACTTTCAGAACACGCGTTTCAAACTGGCGGAGTGTAAAACCGAAGCGCTTATCGGCCGCACTTTCGTCGATCAATGTCTGACGAAACTGCTGAACAAGGAGCTCGACGCCGCCACCGCCTCCATGGCCAAGTACTGGTGCACGGACAAGCAGTGCCAGATTATCGACGATTGCCTGCAGCTCCACGGCGGCGCCGGCTACATGGACGAGTACGAAATCTCCCGCATGTATGCGGATGCCCGCGTACAGAAAATCTACGGCGGCACCAACGAGATCATGAAGGAGCTCATCGGCCGGACGCTGGATTGACTCGCCATTAACGGGTCCATCAACGGGTCAATGGCCCAGTACTGGCGCTTCTACTGGCCCCTGGCGCTCACCGGGGTGGCCATGGTGCTGTCCGTGCAGTTCCAGAACGCCGCCCTCGCCCGCTACCCGGAGGCGGTGAAGGAACTGGCGATTTTTGCGCTGGCTTACTCCACCTTCGGGTTCTTCCGAGCCAGCCTGAACTTCATCGCTCAGCTGTCCAACGTCTTCGCCCGCAGCGTGCAGGGCACGCGGGCCTGCCACCGCTATGTAACGGGTATGAGCGTGCTGATCATGCTGCCGCTCATCTATCTCGGGCACAGCGACGGCGGTGCCTGGCTCCTTGCCGCCGCTTTCCGAATCGATCCGGAGCTGACCGCGCGCGTGCAGGAGTACCTTGTCTACCTCGCGCCGATCATTCTGCTCGGGGCGCAACGCTTCTACTACACGGGACTGCTGATACAGGCACGGCTCACGGGCTGGGTGACGATGCTGAACCTGTGCTTTCTGGTGACGGTGATTGTCGGGC
>JBCDDI010000408.1:0-4022 GCA_039180365.1 Pseudomonadota bacterium | reverse complement strand
TCTTCTTCTGGAAATCGTAGACCCCGAGCGGTGAGGAGAAGCGCGCGGAACCGTAGGTTGGCAACACGTGGCTCGGCCCTGCCGTATAGTCGCCCATCACCTCCGGCGAATGCGCACCCAGGAAGATCGCCCCGGCATGCCGGACCTGCTCGAGCCAGGAGCGCGGGTTCTCGATACACAGCTCCAGGTGTTCCGGGGCAACCTGATTGCTGATCTCGAAGGCTTCTTCGAGGGAGCCGGTTTCGATGAGCGCACCACGACCGGCCAGCGAGGCGGCGATGGTCTCCCGGCGCGGCGACGCAGCCAGCGCTTCCTCCATGGCGACCGCCACCCGATCGAGATAGCCGCCATCCGGTGAGAGCAGCAAGGCCTGCGCCGCTTCGTCGTGCTCGGCCTGGGAAAACAGATCGTAAACAATCCACTCCACGGGCGTGGTCCCGTCAGCAATGATCAGCACCTCGCTAGGCCCGGCGACCATGTCGATACCGACCTCACCGAACACGAGGCGTTTCGCCGCAGCCACAAAAACACCCCCGGGACCGACAATTTTGTCCACTTTCGGCACCGATTCCGTGCCGATGGCGAGGGCTGCGATGGCCTGCGCGCCACCGATCGTGAAAGCCCGGTCGACGCCGGCCAGTTTTGCGGCGGCAAGCACGAGATCATTGCGTTCACCGTCCGGCGTCGGCACCGTCATGACGAGTTCGCCAACGCCTGCAACCTTCGCAGGGATGGCAGTCATGAGGACCGTCGATGGATAGCTCGCCTGGCCGCCGGGGACGTAAAGCCCAACCCGGTCGAGGGGCGTAACCTGCTGCCCAAGTCGATTCCCGGCTTCGTCCTCAAAGGACCAGGGGTCGCTGAGCTGATGCTCGTGGTAGCGGCGAATCCGCTCAGCGGCCGTGGTCAGCGCTTCCTGCTCAACACGCCCGATTCTGTGCCAGGCCGCTTCAAAATCGTCCGGAGACAGTTCCGTCTCAGCAACGCTCGTGACTGCCAGCCGGTCGAAACGACGGGTCAGTTCCAGGACGGCCGCATCACCCTCTTCACGCACCTGCCGGACGACGGCACGGGCTGTTTCCAGCACCTTGCTGTCTTCAGCGGTGTCCCAGGCGAGCAGTTCTTTGAGGGCTGCGGCAAAGGCTGGATCCGAGCTCCGGAGCCGGGCGATGGCAACGCTCACGTCACACGCCTCCGGCTTCTGCCGCGGTGCCGCGGGCCAACACCGCGAGGAGCGCCTGCACGTCGTTAAAGCGGGTGCGCATGGAAGCCCGGTTGACGATCACCCGGGAAGAGATCTCAGCGATCGTGTCGAGAGCGACGAGGCCGTTGGCCTTCAGCGTATTGCCCGTATCAACGATATCGACGATGCAGTCCGCAAGGTCCATGAGTGGCGCAATCTCCATCGCACCGGACAGGGGAATGATGGTCACCTGCTGGCCCAGGCTCTCGTAGTAGCGCCGGGTCACGTTGACGAATTTGGTCGCCACCCGTATCGGTCCCCGGGTGCGTTCACCCCGGGCGATGGCGCTTTCTGCCGGTGCTGCCGTCATCAGTCGGCAGCGGCCGATACCCAGATCCAGGCGCTCATAGAATTGGGCGCCGTTGCCATATTCCATGATCGTATCTTTGCCGGTTACACCAAGATCGGCAGCACCCCGCTCAACGTACGTTGGCACGTCGGAGCCACGCATGACCACAAGCCGGTGGCCGCCACTGGCCGAGTCGAAAATCAGCTTGCGGCTGGCTTCCGGGTCCTCGGTGGGCTCGATGCCGGCTTCTTTCAGGAGTGGCAGACACTCCTTCAGAATCCGGCCGCGATTGAGAGCGATGGTCAGTCCCATGAATTCAGATCTCGTGAGCTAAGAAGGATCAGGCGCGTTGGCTGGCTGCGGATCAGCGCACCCGCTGCACGTCGGCACCAAGCAGCTGCAGCTTCTCTTCTATGGTCTCGTAGCCGCGGTCGATATGGTAGATGCGATCGATGAGCGTCGTCCCTTCGGCCATAAGCGCGGCAACAACCAGGCTGAAGGAAGCCCGCAGGTCCGTGGCCATCACTGGCGCCGCCTTGAGCCGTTCAACGCCGTGGACCACCGCCGTGGACGCGTTTTCGAGCTCAATGCGGGCGCCCAGGCGATTGATCTCCTGGACGTGCATGAAACGGTTCTCGAAGATCGTCTCGGTAATCCGGCTGTCACCTTCGGCAATGGCATTCATGGCCAGGTACTGGGCCTGCATGTCCGTCGGAAAGCCGGGGTAGACGTCCGTTTCGATATCCACGGCCACAGGCCGGCGCCCACCCATATCCAGCTCGATGCTATCGCCGTCCACGATCACCTCCGCGCCGGAGGCGCGCAGCTTGTCGAGCACCGCATCGAGCGTGTCTGGCGCTGTATCCGTCAGCCGGACCCGACCGCCGGTTGCCGCAGCAGCAATCAGGTAGGTTCCCGTCTCAACGCGATCGGGCATGACGTCGAAACTGCAGCCGTGCAACCGTTCAACGCCATCGACGACAATCGTCTCAGTGCCCTGACCGGTGATCTGCGCACCCATGGCATTGAGGAAGTTGGCGAGGTCGACGATTTCCGGTTCCCGGGCAGCGTTCATGATCGTGCTTCGCCCTTCGGCGAGGGTTGCCGCCATCAGCACATTTTCCGTACCTCCCACGGTCACCAGATCGAAGGTGACATCGCCGCCTGTGAGGCGCCCCTCGCGCTCGGCGCGGACATAACCCTCCTGGACGTCGATGGCCGCACCCAGGGCTTCAAGCCCCTTGAGATGCTGATCCACGGGCCGGGCACCGATCGCGCAGCCGCCCGGCAGCGAGACTTCCGCCCGACCGAAGCGGGCCAGCAGCGGGCCGAGCACCACAAAGGACGCCCGCATGGTTTTAACGAGCTCGTAGGGGGCTTTCAGCGACTTGAGCTCTGCGGCCGTCACTTCGACCCGCATCTTCTCGTCCACAACCACGTCGGCGCCGAGGCAGCCGAGGAGCTCAATCATGGTGGTGACGTCGTGCAGGTGCGGCACGTTACCGATACTGACGGGCTCATCGGTAAGCAGCGTGCCGGCAAGGATCTTCAGCGCGGAGTTCTTGGCCCCGGATACCTTGAGGTCTCCCGAGAGCGTGCGCCCGCCGGTGATAAGGAGCTTGTCCACAATCTGATCTCAGCCGTCGGCTTCAGCGACAGTCAGCGCCCGGATCGTCACGGCGTGGAGGCGTCCGTCGCGGATGTAGTCTTCGATGCAGCCGTAAACCTTCTGCTGCTTCTGAACGCGAGACAGGCCCTCAAAGCTGTCGCTGACGACCGTGATGAGGGCACGGTTACCATCCAGCACAACGTCCACCTCGGCATCGGCGATGGCGGCCGCAACGGCCTGGCTGATTTCGTCGTTCATCTGTCCTCCATGCGCTCGTCTCGCTGCGCTGCCACAGACGAAGCACCCTCGGGCGGGGCGTCTACCGGCAGCGCCTCACGCAGGCCACTGACCTCGATGATGTTCATGAGCGCCGGGGGGACTGCAAGAAAGCGCACCACCTTGCCATGGGCGTGTGCATAACGGAACCAGGCGATGAGCACGGCCACGGCCGCCGAGCTTGCGATCTCCAGACCGGAGAGGTCAAAGCGGGGCTCTGCCTCAGCATCGATGTGCGCATCGCCCTCGTCACGGAGGGCAACAAGGCCTTCAAAGCCGACGCTGGCAGGAAAGCTGAATGGCGCACTCATCTCAGTTGGCGCTGACGTTCTGGGGCTTACTCTGGCTCTGGGACTCACTCTGGGATTTGGCCTCCGTCGTCTCGATGGCGCCAAGGGAGCTTACCCAGCCATCAATGGCCTTATCCATATCGCCGCCGTAGGCCGGGTCTTTAACGGCGCTCGCAAACTGATTGCGGTAGGTGAGCCCCATGTTGATGCCGTTGATGATGATGTTGCGCACCTGCCAGCCAGCTTCTTCGGACTTCGCCATGGAATAGATAACCGGATAAACATCGCCTTCGGAGCGGATCTCCTGCTTGACGC
>JBCDDI010000407.1:0-4027 GCA_039180365.1 Pseudomonadota bacterium | reverse complement strand
GATCCGGGCGAAACGCGGGATATGGCCGAGGCGCTACCTGCGCGGTTCGAGGCGCTGAAGGCAGCTTACGCGGACTACGCAGACCGCGTTGGCGTGATTGCGCCACCGGACGGGTTCAATCCGCTGGAGGCGTTGCGGGCGAATACGCTGGCCAGGCAGCGGGGCGGAGCACTACCCCTCATGCTGGGTGTGATTCTGCTCCTGGGGGTTGTGGGCGCGCTCTTGCTCTGGCGCAGGCGTTCAGGACGCTGAAGCGTTTGCCGAGGCGTTCTGAGTGGTGCAGGCGCCGTCAGCCACTTCGATGAGGATTTCGTTGGTCCGCCAGAATGATGGCATGAACGGTGGATCGAAGCGCGCCCAGACCGGCTCGGCGCAGGCGGTGAGGCCGTCAGCGGCGATAGCGTCCAGCAGGGCGGCCTCTTCTTTCTCGTAGCGGTCTTCACTCCAGCCGCCGCGGTAGGCGCGGGCTGCTTTCAGCAGTCCTTCACGGGCAACCACCTTAACGTCCGCACCTTCTGGAGCGGGCAGCGCGTCGCCTGCAATAGCCTGCGGCATCACGAAGCCGATCTCATAGCCCGCCTCCGTGCGCTGCTGCGTCACCGGTGCGGTCATACTGATGCTCTCGCCGGTGGCATTGCGCCCGTCGATGTAGTTGAAGAGCGGCCGGAACGCCTTGTTACCGGCGCGTTCGAAGTCGGCGTCAATCACCGTTGTGGCCAGGTGATGATCGTCATACTGGCGCAGTTCGTAGGCGCCGCGATCTTCCAGCAGCTGGTAGCCCAGGCGTTCTACGGCCAACGCCGGTGCCACCACGACCAGGGCGGTGGCGGTGAGGGCAGCAACGCCCAGGGGGCTTGGGATGCGAGATCGTCGTTTCATGCGACGCACAATGCGCGGTGAGCCGTGAAACGATCGTCAAGGAGGCTCGGAACGCGCGCCTGAAAGCCCCGGGGTGCGGGCTTTGTGAGCAGAATGTGATGCGCTCGTCAGAACCATTTTGCGGGCCTTCTAAACTCTTGGTCACCTTTGAGTACAGGGACGTTTCCCCATGAGTGAGAGCACGGACCACAGCACGGATAGCGGTCGCGCTGCCTGGAACGCAACGATGCCCGGATCTACCGGTCAGAGTGGCGCTTCAATGATCGGCCCCACAGTGGTTATCCGCGGTGAAGTCACCGCCGAAGAAGACCTGATGGTGAAAGGTCGCGTCGAGGGTTTCATCGATCACAGTCAGACTGTCACCATTCACGCAGAAGGCACTGTTGCCGCTGAAGTGAAGGCGCAGGAAGTACTGGTTGAAGGCACCGTCGACGGCAATGTTTACGGTACCAAACGGGTGCAGATTGCCGAGACTGGAAACGTCACCGGTAACGTTTACGCGCCTCGTGTCGGCGTCCTGGAAGGCGCTTCTTTCAAAGGCGCCATCGACATGGATTCGGATGTGGATGCCATCGAGCGTCGTTTCCGCGAGCAAACGGGCACGGAGTCCAAGGCTGCTCCCAAAGTGGAAGCAACCTCAACATCCAAAAGCTCTAAAGCCACCGCGGATCTGAAGGAAGAGACCAATGCTGCGCTATCTGAAGAGAAAGGAACCGACACCGCCGCCGACACCGACGGAGCCGATAGCGACGCCTGAAGAGGCAGCGCCTGCAGAGGCGGCGCCAGAGGAGCCGGCAAAATTAAGCCCGGAATCGGCGCAGGAGTCAGAAGACATGAAGCTCTTTGAGCGAGAGGAACCCACGAACGCCGCCGAGCCGGCGCAACAAGCGCAACTGCGAGAGGACGACGCACCCATGGAAAAAATGAAGCAGGTAGAGAATTATGCTGCCCCTTCAGGCAGCACCGCCAACCGCGACGGCCTGTCTGTGATCGGCAAGACGCTGTTCGTAAAGGGCGAGGTGGAAGCCGCCGAAGACATGGTGGTCGAAGGGCGCCTTGAAGGTTCGATCAAGCACACGGCGAACCGCCTCATCATCGGCGTTTCCGGCGTGGTGAATGCGGATATCGATGCGAAGAACCTCATCATTGAAGGTACGGTGGAAGGCAACGTGGTTGGCTCCGAGTCGGTAACCATTGCCGCTTCTGCTGACGTACGAGGCAACGTCTATACGGCGCGCATCAGCATCGCCGATGGAGCGCAGTTCAGCGGCACCGTCGATATGGATCTCTCCAAGAGCCCGCGTCACTGACGGGCTCCTTGCGTCGCCGGGCACCTCAGACAGCTGCCCGGCGCACCTGAAGCGTCATGGAAGCCCACCAGCGGGCCCTGGTTGACCAGGCGATCCGCCACGCACTGACCCGTTACGATGATCAGCAGCATCTGCTGCGTTCGTCGGAAGATCCCCGTTTCCGTGTCGTTCAGGAATCCCTTGCCTTTGCCGCGCTGCTGCTGGCGCGCGTTGCGAGCGGTGCCCGCGGCGGCCGCTCTGCGCAGGGGCGAAAAACTGAACTCGGGTTGGCGCGACTTCTCATCGACACAATTCTGCCCCTGCAGAACAGTACCCGGCGCGACCCGGGCCGCGGCGCCTTCCCCATGGTCTATCTGCCGGATTCCGGGCGCCCGCAGGTCATGGACCCGGACTCCCGGGAGATCATGGGATCGCTCCTCGGCCTGCTCGTCAAAGACTACCAGCCCTATCTTGGCGAAAAGCGCGCGGCGAAAGTTCTCGACGCGGTTCGCCTGACGATCCGCGGTGGTGACCAGGACCCGGCGGACAGCACCTGGGCGAAGATGATTGCGGCCTGGCTTGAGCTTGAATTCGGCGATCAGTGGCGCGGTGAACGGCTGGCAACGGATGTGGCGCTAAGCGGCGCGGAACAGCTGGCTGCCCTTCGCTTTGGGGACCCTCGGGCTTATGCGAATGAACTCTGGGCCTTGAGCCTCTGGCGGCGCAGCAACCGACTGCATGCCAGCGTGGCCGGGCTTGTGACCAGTCTGCGCGGCGATCTCCTGCGCTTCGCGCACCCCCAGGTACCTGAACTCTTTGGGGCAATGACAGCGCGAGCGGCGAGTCCGGAAGCGGCCTATGCCGCCCTCGGCAGCTGGCTCACCTGGCACGCCTGGGGTGGGGTGCCTCTGCTGCCGAAGGACCTCGAGGATCCGCTGGCGTCCACCAGTTACGCCTTTCCGGCGCTGGCGCGTTTGAAGCTCCCCGAGGATGTCGAACGGCCGGATTCCGCAGCCTTACCGCACGCGCTCTGCCAGGAGCTCGAAGGCGACCAGTGCACGGGCTGGTGGGAAGACCAGCTGCACGTTGAGGCGCGCAGGACGCAGAACACGGGCACCGGCGGACAGCGTCCGCCAGTGATGGGCGCTCGCTGGCTGGCGCCGGAAGGCCACTCCGTATGGCTCCGGGCCCGGGTGGCCGGCCGCGCGATGGCTGTCTGTCGGAAGCGGTTTGTCCACTTTGAGGACCCGGGGACCACCGTGGTTTCCGTGCGCAACATGGGTCCCGGGCAGACCCGCATGATCGACAACGGTTGGTGGCTGGCTGGCCTGCACTTCGCCTCGGAAGGTTTCCAGATGATTGATGCTGAGCGCTCCGACGCCGGTCTTGAGCTCACGCTGAAACCGACGGCCGCAGAGCCCATGCTGATGTTCTCGCCGCTGCCCTGAAGGATCGTTGCAGGGTCCGGGCGGTCATGGCCAAATGCTGCCATCGCAGTCAGAGGGAAGGACCAGCATGAGTGATCTCGAGGATAAGTTCGAAGAAATCGTTGGGAAGCTCAAAACCGAGCGGGATGAGCTGCGCGTGCAGCTGCATCTCATGCAGGCCGAGATGAAAGACGAGTGGGAAGAGGTGGAAGGTCAGTGGGAGCATCTCGAGGCGAGGCTCAAGAAGGTCGGCGATGCTGCGGCTGAGTCTGGCGGCGAAGTCGCCGCCGCTGGTAAGCAGCTTGCTGATGAAATCGGCCGCGCCTACCAGAAGATCAGAAAGTCCCTGGACTGAAGATCGGGGGCCTCAAGAGCCCTCAAGGGGCACGCGGTAGCGGACCGCGCGCCTCCTGAGGGGCTATACAGCCGAGT
>JBCDDI010000406.1:0-4036 GCA_039180365.1 Pseudomonadota bacterium | reverse complement strand
GGGTGCCAGCGCCGCGGTGCGGCGCCTCATTTATCTGGATGGCATCGAAACCGGGTCACTTCCGGCCTTTGATCACTCCGGAGTCTTTCATCCGGGCCTCGATCCCTTTCCCCCAAGCCGGCCTGCAACCACAAACCTTGCCAAGCGCGAAGGCGAGGCCCTTGGAATCAGCGTCAAGGCCGGTGGCAATCGACCCGTTCAACCGAGTGTTAACGAGTTCTTCTACTGGCTCCGCGCCAGCCGACTGGAAACGGATCGGGTTGCTTACTGGTGGGCCAATCGCATGCTGGTCAGCGAGGCGCCCCTCGTCGAGAAAATGGCGCTCTTCTGGCACGGCCATTTTGCGACCAACGAAGACAAGGTGCGCGACTACCGGAAGATGCTTAAACAGCTTGAGCTCTTCCAGGCGCAGGGGCTCGGAAATTTCCGGGAGCTGCTGGTGGCCGTGGCACAGGATCCGGCCATGCTCGCGTTCCTGGATGCCGGGGTGAACGTCAAAGGAAAGCCGAACGAAAACTTTGCCCGGGAAATCATGGAACTCTTCACCATGGGCGTGGGCCACTACTCGGAGGCAGACGTTCGGGAGGCGGCCCGAGCCTTTACGGGTTGGAACTTTGCGGGCCTCGAGTTTTATGTGGACGCAGCCCGGCACGACGACGGCGAGAAAACGGTGCTCGGTCATCGCGGCCCGTTCGATGGTGTGGAAGTCATCGATCTGATTCTTCGGGAGCCGGCGGCCGCCGAGCACATCGCCGGAAAAATCTACCGTTACTTCGTGTCCGATAGCCTGGATGCCTCCCTCGAGGCAGAGCTCGGCCGCCGGCTGATGGCCATGGACTACGAGTTGCAACCTTTCCTGGCCATGCTTTTTTCATCCAGAGACTTCCATGCGCACGCGGGGACTCGGATCAAACCGCCGGTCGAACTCGTTGTTTCTACCTACCGGAAGCTCGGTCTCGAAGGCGTGCCGGGCATTCCGGACTTCAATCTGGTCACCGGCGGGCTTGGCCAGCGGCTCATGCATCCGCCGACGGTTGCCGGCTGGTCCGGCGGGCGCAGCTGGATCACTCCGGGGCTGCTCTTCGAGCGGGGCAACTTTGTGCTTGATGTGGTCTTTCCGGATATCGGCTTTATACCGCCGGACCGCTATCCGGTGCTGACGCCGCAGATCCTCCCGGTTCATGAGCGGCTTCGAGCGGGTATGGACATCACCAACGCCACTCGACCGGCTGGACTGGCCGCAGGTGAGGACATGATGGCGGCATCAAACCTGCTCGCGGACCGGGACGAGGCGTTTAACACACGCTACGGCAGCTACCGGGGCTGGCAGATGGCGATTGAGCGAGTGAAACCCATTCCTCGAGCCACGGCTCGGCTCGACCTTACCGCCATGGTGATGGCCGCCGGTGCAGCCACTCCGGCTGAGGTGGTTGATCTGCTGACAGCGCGCTTTTTCAGCGTTGCACCGGATCCGGCGGTGCAGACGGATCTGGCCGAGTTTCTGGTGGAGCAGCTTGGTACCGCGGACATCGCCGCCGCTGAAAGCTACCTGGAGGAGCCGCTGCGGGTGCTGCTGCACATGCTTCTCAGTCAACCTGAGTATCAGCTCGGCTGATCGGTCACCTAGGAGCCTGTTATGAAGTCCGTTAACCGCCGACGATTTCTGCAGGGAGCCGCAGCCCTGTCGGCGGCCGGCCTGCCGCTCTGGGCGCAGCGCGCAATGGCAGAAGAAGCTCGCAACGAACGTATTCTCGTGGTGGTAGAGCTCTCGGGCGGTAACGACGGCCTTAACTGTGTGGTGCCCTATGGCGACGACGCCTACTACCAGGCGCGACCGAGCATTGGCCTGGCGGCGGATGGGCTGCTCAAGCTGGACGATCATTTCGGTCTGAACCCGGGCATGCTCGGCTTTCAGCGCCTCTGGGAAAAGAACCAGCTTGCTGTGGTCCACGGCTGCGGTTACGAGAACCCGTCCTTCTCTCACTTCACCTCCATGGCTTACTGGCATACGGCCGCGCCGAACAGTGGCGCAGAGTACGGCTGGCTTGGTCGTCTGGCGGATGACATGGCGCCGGACGGGCGGGCTAATTTTCTCATCAACATTGATGCCCGCCAGTCTCTGGCCGTTAAGAGTCGGCGCCACACACCGGTGGTCTTTGACGATCCGGAGCGTTTTCAACGCCGGGGCTTTGCCGGAGAGCGGGAGCTGCGTGACCAGGCATCGGAGCCCTTTGCCGGCAACGACAGCCGGCGTTTCCTCCACGACGTGGCCAGAAGCGGCCGGGAAGCGGCAGCGCTCATTCGCACAGCCTGGGCGGGCTACCAGACCTCGATCGACTATGGCATTGCCCCGATCGATTTAAACAAAGTAGCAGCCTGCATCGCCGCTGAGTTGCCGACGCGCCTCTACTACGTCGCCTTCCGCAACAACGCCTTCGATACACACGTGCAGCAGGGCAATCTGCATCGGCGTCTGCTCTCTTACGCCTGCGACGCGATCCATGGATTTCTGGCGGATATGGAGCGTCTTGGGCTTGCGGACAGAGTTGTGGTGCTGGCCTTTTCTGAGTTCGGTCGCCGGGTGCCGGAGAACGCAAACCTCGGCACCGATCACGGTGCTGCGGGGCTGATGTTTCTGGCGGGAAAACCCGTCCGCGGTGGTCACTACGGCGAGTTACCCAGTCTCGAAGCGCTTGATGCTGGCGGGAACCTGCGCATGACCACAGATTTCCGCCAGGTTTACGCCACGGCCATGGACCAGTGGATTGCGCCCGGTTCGGCGGCGTCGGTGCTCGGTGGATCCTTCGAGACGCTGCCGATCATCAGTTGAGGAGCCGCACTAGGAGTCATGCCATGAGTGACAGAAAGGATGATCCCGATCTCAAGGAAGACGAGCGATATGAGCGCTTCCGGCAGGACGGCTACGTGCTCATTGAGAACGTCCTCGCGGGCGAGGCGCTGGCTCATGTGCAAGCGGCCTTCGAGCGGGTACGGTCGGCGACCGAACCCGCCTGGCGCGCCATGGTCGCAAGCGGCGAGTACCGCGGCGGCTACGGTAACGGCCCCGATGCGCACAGCATGGAAGACCCGTATCTGGAAGAAAGCGTTTTTCTCGATCTTGCCGAACACCCGGCCATTCTGCCCTTTCTGACCCGCATCATCGGTCCAGGCATGCAGGTGACGGAGATCTTTGCGCACTCTCACCCGCCGGGCAGCGGCGCTCATACCGCCTGGCACAGAGACTGGCCCACCTACCGGCATCCGAAATACGTGCTTAAAGCAAAGGCTTTTTTCTTTCTCGATGATCAGACCCCGGACATGGGCTGCTTTTCCCTGGTGCCGGGAACCCAGCATCGGGATGAGTTTCCGCCGCAGGACTACCTCGATGACACCCTCGAGGACATGCCGGGCATGGAGAGGATGGTGTGTCCGGCCGGTAGCGTGTTGATCTGGGACGTTACCCTCTGGCACACGGCCACGGCGAACCGGAGTGAGCGCGATCGCCGAATCCTCATCTATGGCTATCAACCGTTTTTTATTCGCAACTGGGAAAGCCGGACGCCTCCGCCGGTGGTCGTGGACTGGGCGAACACGCCGGCTCGTCGTCAGTTGATGGGCATCCACGCCGTGGATGGTCGGGCCGGCTGGGATCGGCACGACGTGCCTTATCTGCCGGAGCATGAAGCCATTGCCCGGGCGAAGGTGATCTGACTCAGGGCAGGCCGCACTCCGTAGCGAGAAGCATCCGAGCGCCTGTGATTGCTACGCAGAGCCGCTGCGAACTTCTGATTGCAGGCCTCTGTTTTGATACCTTGTTACATTCTGAGTTTCACTGCCTTTTCTTTACTTGTCCTCGTCTGTGAGTTTCCATGCCTGAAGGGGATTACGAGGGGATGAGAGATGCGGATCAGAGCACTGGTTGCTGCGGGCGGGCTCTGTGCTTTGCTGAGCGGTTGCGGTCAGGAGGAATCAGCGTCGCCGGTGGCCGCTGAGGAAACACCGGATACGGTCGAGGTCGCTGCACCCGCGGTTGCAG
>JBCDDI010000405.1:0-4039 GCA_039180365.1 Pseudomonadota bacterium | reverse complement strand
GTCGAGGCCGAGGTCCCGCGCCGCCTCCCGGAAGGCTTCCGGGATTTCCTGGGAGCTGCCGATGTAGCGATCGGCAGCAAGAAAGTTCGCCGATTCCTTAAGCAGCGCCTGGTGCAGACGATCCACGAAGAGGCTCACTGCCGTCACCGTGCCCACCGCCACCATCAGCGCAATGACCAGCAGGCCAAGCTCGCCACCCCGCCAGTCGCGCCAGGCCAGGCGGAGAATGAAGGCGAAGTTCACGAGACGATGCGACCGCCGGCAATCTCCACGGTCCGCTGGCAGCGGGCGGCGAGGCGATCGTCGTGGGTCACGAGGATGAGGGTTGTGTCGAATTCGGCGTTCAGCTCGAAGAGCAGCTCAATCACCTTCTGGCCGGTCTTCGTATCGAGGTTGCCGGTGGGCTCGTCGGCAAACAGTACGTTCGGGCGCGACGCAAAGGCCCGGGCAATGGCGACGCGCTGTTGCTCACCACCGGAGAGCTGGCGCGGGTAATGGTCGAGTCGTTCCGAGAGGCCTACTTTATCGAGGAGCTCACGGGCATCGGCCTCGGCGCGGCTGTCCCCACGGAGTTCCGCAGGTAACATGACGTTTTCCAGGGCCGTCAGGCTGCCGAGGAGCTGAAAGGTCTGAAACACAAAGCCGATCTGCTCGCCGCGCACGATGGCCCGCTCTTCCTCGTCGAGGTCCGTGAGCGTGGCGCCGCAGAGCACAACTTCTCCCGCCGTGGCGACGTCGAGACCCGCCAGAATGCCCAGCAGTGTGGTCTTTCCGGAGCCCGAAGCACCGACGATGGCGACCGTTTCCCCCGCGTTGATTTCGAGGTCGATCCCTTCCAATATGGCCAGCTCGCCTTCCGCAGTAGGTACGATTTTGGCGACCCCCCGGGTTTCAATAACCGCTTCCGCCGCCGCGTCAGCAGCGTCGGACGACGGGCTCAAGGCCGAAGGGTTCGTCGATGAAGGGTTCATGGAATCGAGACCATCCTCTTTCAGCTCTCCGCTGACCGGCAGCTTGATGACCGGCGCTTCGGTGACGCTGGCTGTCATGTGGGTCTTCCTGTGTTTCGCGCTCAGTCTGGCGACGATGCCGGCCGCAGCGTCAGAACCACGTGAGAACCCCAGAATTCTGGTGATGGGCGACAGTATCAGCGCCTCCTATGGTATTCAAACCGAGGAAGGCTGGGTGCACCTGCTCGGCCGAACCCTGAAGGAGCGTGAATACCCGCACGTTGTCGTGAACGGCAGCATCAGTGGTGAAACCACCTCCGGCGGCCTGGCACGGCTCCCGCAGGCGCTCGAAGCCCACGACCCGGCGATCGTCATCATCGAGCTTGGCGGCAACGACGGCCTCCGGGGCTATCCAACGAACACCGTGCAGGCGAACCTCCGGCAGATGGTGGACCTGTCCCTGGCCGGCAATCGGGCTGTATTGCTCGTCGGCATGCAGATCCCACCGAACTACGGTGCCCGCTACACGCAGGCCTTCTTCGGCATGTATGGGAGTGTCGCCGACGCAACGGGGGTGCCGCTGGTGCCTTTCTTTCTTGAACAGGTGGCTCTGCAACAGGGCCTCATGCAGGACGACGGCATCCATCCCACCGCCGAGGCGCAGCCGCTCCTACTCGAGACCCTCTGGCCGCACCTGGAACCGCTACTCGGTCCCTGACACGGCGCGGGGCATCGCCTGCCCGACATGCAGCTCACCCCTGGCCCGGGATAACTCCACCTGTCGCTGCCGCTCCAGAAAAGCCGCCCGCTGATCCTCGCCCTGCTCGTTGATACAGTGCGGGCAGCTGACGCCTTCCTCATAGGCCGGCGATGCCACATCGCCTTCCGTGAGGGGTCGCCGACAGGCAAAACACTGCACGTACGTGCCCTCGCTGAGGCCGCTGTCCACGGACACGCGCTGATCGAAGACGAAACACTCGCCCTCCCAGCGGTTGTCCGCATCCGGCACCGTTTCCAGATAGTTCAGGATGCCCCCGTCGAGCTGGTAGACGGCCTCGAAACCCTGATCGAGCATGTAGGCGGACGCCTTCTCGCAGCGGATACCGCCGGTGCAGAACATCGCAACCTTTTTGTGCCGGTCCGGGTCGAGCCCCGCAACGTAATCGGGAAACTGTTTAAAGGATCGCGTGTGCGGGTCCAGGGCCCCCGGGAAGGTCCCGATACCGATCTCGTAATCATTGCGCGTGTCGATCACGATCACTTCCGGGTCATCGAGCAGCGCATTCCAGGCAGCCGCATCAACATGAGTGCCTGTGCGTTCCGCGGGTTTCACCTCCGGCTTCCCCAGGGCAACAATCTCGGCTTTCACCTTCACCTTGAGGCGGTAGAAAACCGGGTTACCCGCATCAGCCGTAGAAAATTTGAAGGGCATAGCCGCGAAACCCGGCACCGCACGGAGCACCTCGGCAAAGCGATCGAGGGCAGCTCGAGGGCCCGTCAGCGTGCCATTTATGCCCTCCTCGGCAAGGAGGATTGTACCCTTTATGCCTTCCTGCTCAGCCGCCTTGTAAAGCGACGCCCGGACAGCTTCCGGCTCCGGCAGGGGTGCAAACTGGTAAAACGTAACGACCGCGCTCACGACCCTTCACCGGCCTTCCCACCCAGGCAGGGCGGCGACAGTGGCGCTTCGCCAAAGCGCTTACGCCATTCTTCTTCCGTGTAGGTGTGCAGGGCTAGGGCGTGGACACCACCAGCCAGCTCCTCCGCCAGGGTGTCGTTCACCGCCCGATGGCGCGCCAGGAGACGCTGACCGGCGAAGTCTTCACTGACGAGCACCACCTTGAAGTGGGTCTCCGAGCCCGGCGCCACGTTGTGGTTCCCGCTTTCGTTGACGACGTCCAGATGCTTCAGGGCAAAGCGGGCGTCGAGCTTCTCATTGATAATGTCGAGGGTGGTCACAGGTGTTCTCGCAGCTGATCGCCGCCTCAGGCGACGGCTTCCACAGGAATTATAGCGCTATCGCGGTTGCTGCCGACGATGCGATGAGGCTTCAGGCGGGACGGATGAGCATCACAGAGACATTATCGTGGCCGCCGGAATCGTTGGCCCGATCCACAAGGGCACCGGCCACCTCCCGCAGGTTCTGACCGCGGTCCGCAAGCTCCCCGAGGAGCGTTTCAATATCCGGCTCGGAGACCATGTCTGTCAGCCCGTCGCTGCAGAGCAGGTAAAGATCGCCAGGTGTTGTTACCCAGGAGCGCACGTCCACATCCACCGCATGGTCGAGACCCAGGGCACGGGTGATGACGTTCCGGTTCGGCGCGGTCAGTGCTTCCGCCTCGCTGAGGATGCCTTCATCGATCATCTGCTGAACCATGCTGTGGTCCGTGGTCAGGCGGCGCAGCGTGCCGCCGCGCAGACGATAGGCACGGGAGTCACCGACGTGTGCCACAAAACACTGACCATGGTCCGCCCGGAGCCAGGCAACCACCGTGGTGCCCATATCAACGCGCGCCTGTCGCGCCCGTTCGACAACGGCGCGGTTCGCCTGCAGCACCGCTTCGCGGAGCGCCACTTCGGAAAGCTCATCGCCATTGAGTTCCCCAAGCACCCGTTCAACGGCGATGCGACTGGCCACTTCGCCGGCGTCGAGGCCGCCCATGCCATCGGCGAGCACCGCAAGACCGCGTTGCCGATCGAAGGCCACCGCATCTTCGTTATTGCTTCGGACTCTGCCCGTATGGCTGTGAGCGACTATCTCCATTCCGTTCCAGGCAGAATTCGTTAAACTACTTCGCCCTTCCATTTCCTAGCCAAGAGAATTCTGAATGCTGGCAGTCATATCGCCCGCCAAACGACTCGATTTTACGAGCAGCGCCACCACCGCAAAACATAGCCTGCCAGTTTTTTTGAAGGAATCAAAACAGCTCATCAAGGTGCTGCGCGGCAAGTCCGCGGATGAAATCGCGTCTCTCATGAACCTCTCCACGGAGCTCGCTGACCTGAACTATCAGCGTTACGGCGAATGGAACACGCCCTTTACGCCGGAGAATGCGAAGCCGGCGGCGCTCGCCTTCAAGGGTGACGTT
>JBCDDI010000404.1:0-4062 GCA_039180365.1 Pseudomonadota bacterium | reverse complement strand
GACGCCTATAACAAGGATCTCCTCGCCCTCTACGAAAGCGCCAAGGCCCGCGAGCACGACATCGCCCACTATCGCAGCGCCCTCGGCGACATCCTGATCAAGGTTGTCGACGACCTCGATAACGACCGGATTTCCAGCGAAGGTTTCGACGAGTTTTCCTTTACCTGGCAGGCCGTGAGCGAGCTCCTCGAGGGAGAGCAGCAGGCATTGAGACCCCTGAAGTCATGAGCGGCAATCGCTCCATCAATCTGACCCTTGTGCTCATCTTCCTGGTGATCGTCATCGGCGGGCTCGTCGGGCTCCGTGCCTATGAGCAACGCACCGAGACCCAGGCGGTGGGGCACCTGACCACCATGCTCGTGTTACGCAAATCAGTTCTCGAGAGCTACTTCGAGAGCCTGCGCTCGGAGGTGCTGCTCTGGTCCAGTCGGCCAGTTGTTATCGATATCCTCAAGCAGCTCAACCGCGCCCAGGCGGCCGACGACAGTGAAGGCATCACCGGCTTCGGCGAACTCGGGGCCGACGCTATCAACGGCTCTCGCCCCCTGGAGGCCGGCACCTCAGTTGATCAGCGGGTCAGAGCCTTCGCTGAGCACCATCAGTACTACGACGTCTTCTTCATAAGCCCGGAAGGTGACGTGCTCTACACCGTGGCGAAGGAGGCGGATCTGGGCACCAACCTCCTCGACGGCGCCTACGCCGACTCCGGTCTCGGTCGGCTTTTCCAGACCCTGATCAGCCTCGATGCACCGGAACTGGCGACGGAAGACTTCAGCCGCTATGAGCCGAGCGCCGACCAACCGGCGGCCTTTCTGGGATCCCGCGTTTACGACGACGACGTCTTCATCGGCGTCTATGCGATCCAGATTCCGGAAGCGCCTATCAATCAGATCATGCAGTTTTCGGCGGGTATGGGTGAGTCAGGAGAAACCTATCTCGTCGGCGAAGACGGGCTCATGCGCAGCACCTCGCGCTTTTTCGCCGAATCCACGGTGTTGGTCGCGGAAGTCACCGGCGAGACGACCGAGCTTGCCCTGAGAGGCGAATCCGGCATCAGCATCGTCGACGACTACCGTGGCATCCCCGTCTACTCCGCCTATGAAGGCTTCACCTTTGAAGGGCTGCGCTGGGCCGTCCTTGCAGAGCAGGATGTCGCAGAAGTGCGCTCATCGATCATCCGGGCCCGCTATTGGGCCGCAGGCGGACTGCTGCTGGTCTGCGTTATCCTGCTGCTCCTCAGGTTCATGCTCATCCGTATTGTCCTGCCGTCCTCTATCGCGGCGCTGCTGGGTCTTTCCCTGGTGGCCGCAGAAAGCCAGGCGGATGGATGAACCGATCTCGAATAGAAAACGCAGGAAATAACCAGAGTGAGTAGAACCTTCAAAGTCCCAGGCCGAAAGCAGCGGGGCCGATCCTCCGTCACCCGAACCCGCAGTCGATTCTCTGCCGTGGGTGCGGCATTGATTCTGGCGGGCTGCAGCAACGTCAGCCCGACGCAGACGGACATCGATACGGCCGGGACCGAAGACGAACGCATGCGCGCCACCTTTGAGCGCCAGTGCATCGCCTCCGGCGTGCAACCGGGCACACCGATGCTCATCAAGTGTGTGGAAGATCTGCTGGACATCCACTCCGAGCCCGCGAACTGAACCGCACTTCAAATCAGCTACCAGCTATCAGCCAGGAGATAAGTCATGAGCTTCCTCGCCCGCGAACGCCACGAGCACGTGCTGCTGCTCACCATGTCGAGCCCCGATACCCGCAACGCCCTGACCGGCGCGGAACAGTTCGACGACTTTGAACAGACCTGCGCGGAGATCAATGACGACGCCGCTGTCCGCGCCGTCGTGCTCACCGGCGAAGGCTCCGCGTTCTGCGCCGGAGGCAACGTGAAGGACATGCGCGATCGAAAGGGGCTCTTCTCCGGTGATCCCTTTGATCAGGCAGACGCCTATCGCAAAGGCATTCAGCGAATTCCCCGGGCTATCTATGCCCTGAACGTCCCGGTCATTGCCGCTGTGAATGGCCCGGCCGTGGGCGCCGGCTGCGACCTTGCCACCATGTGTGACATCCGCATCGCCTCCAGCAAGGCCATGTTTGCCGAGAGCTTCGTCAAGCTCGGCATCATTCCCGGCGACGGGGGCGCCTGGTTCCTGCCTCGCGCCGTCGGCTATTCAAACGCCTGCAAAATGGCCTTCAGCGGCGACCCGGTTTCCGCCGAAGACGCGCTCGCCATGGGGCTCGTCTCCGAGGTGGTCGAACCGGATGCGCTCCTGGAGCGGTCGCTCGCCCTGGCTGCAAGCATTGCCTCCAACCCGCCCCACGCTGTTCGTCTGACCAAGCAGCTCATGCGCGCCAGTGAGAAAGCGAGCCTGGGTGAGCTCCTCGACATGTCTGCAGCCTTCCAGGCCGTGTGCCACGGCGAGGCGGATCACATGGAGGCGGTCAACGCTTTCTTCGAAAAACGACCGGGCAAGTACCGGAGCTCCTGAGCTCTGGATGATGACGGCGGGTCTCCTGGCGGATCTCGTCGTCGTCCTGCACCTGGCCTTTGTGGCCTTCGTCCTGTTCGGTGCGCTGCTGGCACTCCGCTGGCGGCACATCGTCTGGCTGCATCTGCCCGCGGCAGCCTGGGGTGTCTACGTCGAGTTCTCCGGGCGCATCTGCCCCCTTACGCCCCTTGAGAATCGCCTGCGGGCAGCCGCCGGTGAAGACGGCTATACGGGCAGCTTCGTTGAGGCGTACCTGCTCCCCGTGCTCTACCCGGCTGGGCTGACCCCCGACATTCAGATGCTTCTCGGAGCGCTGGTTGTCCTGGTGAACGTCGCCCTCTATGGTTTCCTCTGGCTGCGCGGGAGGGGGAGCCCATGAGCGTCGAAATCAACGGCATCGCACACATTCAGTTCACGATCACTCGGCCGGAGGGACTCGAGTTCTGGGAGTCGCTGTGCCACTTCATGGGCCTCGAGACCCTCATCCGCAACGACGAGACCGTTTATTGCATTGGCGGCCGCACCGGGCTCCTGGCGCGGCTGGGCCCGGAAGAGAAGCGTGACAAGGTGTTCGACCAGTGGACGGCCGGCCTGCACCACTTCTGTGTCCGGGCTCGATCCCGGAAGGACGTTGATGCCATTCATGCGCACGCCGAGACCCTCGGTGCCAAAACCATCCGACCGCCGGAAGAGGGCGAAGAGTTTGCTCCCGGCTACTACTCGGCGCTTTTCGAGGATCCAGACGGGATCCGCATTGAGATCAATCACATTCCCGGCAAAGGTCACTTCGGTGACAAAGGCCGCCTCGGGCCCGACGGGCCAGGACCCGCAACACGTTACGGCGAGGAAGGTCTGAATGATTGACCTGGGCCTGCGGGCAACCACCAGCACGCCTCAGCGCCGGGCGATGAACTGAACAGCATCACAGGAATACCAAGTTATGAGCGAGAACGAACAGGTCCTTATCGCGTCGCTGCCAAGCGGCAAACTTCAGGCCAGCGACTATGAACTGACCTCAACCCCGATGCCCGAAGCGGGCGCCAATGAGGTGCTTGTCAGGACCACCGCCTTCGCCATTACCGCGGGAACCCGCGCCGGCCTGCAGGGCAGCGCCAGCTACGCGGGCGCACCGACCACGGGGGTAGTCATGAACGGCACCGGCGTCGGCGAAGTGGTGGCGAGCGAACACCCGGACTTCAGCCCCGGCGACCGGGTCCTTGGCCCAACCGGCTGGCAGCGTTTCTCCGTACACGCCGGCAAAGCGCTGAGCCGCCTCGATCCGGCGCTGGATCCGATTCACTATCTGGGCCCGCTCGGCGTCAACGGACTGACCGCTTATTTCGGCCTCTTCGACGTGGGCGCACCGAAACCCGGCGAGACAGTTATGGTCTCCGCCGCAGCCGGCTCCGTGGGCCACCTTGTCGGCCAGATGGCAAAGATCCGCGATGCGCGGGTGGTTGGCGTCTGCGGCAGCGATGAAAAAGGTGCTCTATTAATGAATGAGCTCGGCTTTGACGCCACAGCCAACTACAAAAATCCGGATTTCCGCGCCGCCCTGAAGGAAGCCACG
>JBCDDI010000403.1:0-4063 GCA_039180365.1 Pseudomonadota bacterium | reverse complement strand
GTTATGTAAACCTTTATGGCCACCTTGAGACCTCTGGATTAGGGTGGTGGAATGTAAGCAGGATATGACTGCGATGCATGCCGGTTCAGCCACTCGATCACCGAGTTGAAGGACTGGGCCTGCAGAACAACGCTCACAGCGCCGTCCGATTCAGGCTGCAACCGATTGAGTCTCAGGCCCTGAGCGTTCGCCTCGCGGGTGACCAGCGGCATCAGTGAACGTTCGCTGCTTGGTCCAGCTGTCGATGCCCTCGCGCGAGTTCTCGCGTTGGCTTCGTTGGCCTGCATCCACTCCCAGGTATCGAGGGCATTCTGGTAGCGGTTCGTTTCCAGCAAACGCCAATCGCTGACGGGTTTCCAGATCGCAAGCCAGAGCACGGCCACAATCACGAGGATGAAAACCCCGGCGATCACAGGGCGCTCATTGGCTTCGCGACTCGCATACCAGCGCCAGGCACCGGTGCCCTGCACCTGCTGCGTCAGCCGATAGAAGACTGAGCTCATGCGCCCCCTCCTCCACCCTGGAGCCGCACTCGGGCACGTACCCCCGCATCCTGCTGCTCGGCCGAAGTAATCTCGAGCGAGACGCCAAGCCGTTCGATGCGCTGTTTAAACTGCTCGAGCGCGTCATAGCTTGAGAGCTGAAGATCAGCCGCGAGCTCGTTGCGATTCTCTGAATAGGTCAGGCTCCAGATGCTCACGGAGCGATCTATGCCCTGAGCCAGATAGCCGAGGTAGGCGCTGAAGTCGCCGGCAGTGCCTTCAACTCGTTCGCCAAGCTTCTGCCGCATCTGCCGGCGCACGTTGTTGATGCGACGTTCGCCGGGGTAAATGTCACGATAGAGCGCTTCGCTCTGTTCCTGCAGGGTATCCGCCTGCAGGCCCGCCCAGACCCCTTGTGCGACCATGCCAAGGAGTCCGATGAGCAGCCAGATGCCGCCCAGGGACGCAACGGCCCGCCAGCGATAGAGATTCTCCGTCGGTGGCTTCGCAGGGGTGTAGTTGCCTTGCAGGAGGTTCACGGCATCGGGTAAACCACGCCAGCGCCGCGCCAGATAGACGAGGGGTGGATCCGACTCCTCGCCCGCCAGCACCTGCACACCGGCATCGAGCTGCCCGGACGTTATGCCGTCGAGCTGACCGTTCACCACCTCAATGAGTTCAACGTCGAGGGTCTCGAGGGCCAGACCAAGGTTGTCCCGGTCAATGCTCGCGGCCTGCGAATCGGTTCGAATCAGCGCCGTCTCCGGCTCCAGCAGCACCGTCGCCCCTTTCTCATGCACGGGCAACAGTTCTGCATCTGAGACCATGAAGCCCGGCCGCAGCTTCAGCTCCTCAAAGCAGGTCATCCAGTCATCGAGATAGTCGATGTCGATCAGATTCACCCGCACCGGAGCGCCTCGCTTGATGGGCCCATGGGCCAGGTGCATGCGCTCAATGTCGGCCGCAATAAATTCTTCGACCACAAACGGTAGCGCGCGGCGGATATGCCCTACGGAGCGCCCGGGCACCTCTGTATTGAGCGCCAGCACATGCTCGGCAGGGACCACAACGACAAGATTATTCGAATTCTGCAGCCAGTCTGTAGACGGATCGATGAGCTCTGAGAGCCCGCGGTAGTCCGTGACGCCACTGGCGCGCACCTCTCCATCGTTCTCCAGGATGAGCCAGTCACAGGACAGTTCGGTCCCGTCCTCGTCGTGGTAGACGGGCGACTGCAGGCGAATGAAGAGCGTAGGCATGGTCGGTAGCGTCGTGGTGTCTGAAGTGCGTTAAGGGGTGCTTAAATTGCTCTACCGTATGTTTGTGACAGCGGCGTATCAGCCTTCTGTTTCCACTTCCAGATCCTCCAGGAAGCGGGAGCGGAAAGTCTTGCCGAAATCCCGCGTCAACAGCGTGATAGTGCCATCATTCGGACCCCGATGCAGGACCGAGGAGAGCTCAACGAGGCTGTCGTCTACCTGGGCGCGGATCTGTATCTCAAAAAACTCGCTTGCCACCGTAATGGCATCGGTCGCCTGTGCAAGCTCCGGCAGCTCGGCCGTGATCTGGGTCACATCTTCATAGAGGCGCTCCGCCTGCACGAGACCGTCAACCTGCGCTGGCGCCAGCGATGGGTTGAGGGCGGCAATCACCTGGGGGCTCGCCGTATTCACATTAATCTTCAGCACGTCTGAGGGCAGTACACACACGTGCGGCTCGATCTGTGCGTAAAACTCCCGATCCATCTCCCGGACCATACGCAGCTCGCTCACGTGCATGGCGAACTGGTCGGCTGTCCGGTGCGCGAACTCGCCAAGCAGATACTCGCCGTCCTCAGCGCCAAAGCCTGAGACCTCCTGGTCCGCATCGATCCAGTCGAGCCATGCTTCTGCCAGCGGCTCCGGCAGATTCAGATTTCTGAGCAGAGTCTTGAAACGGGTGAGATTGATGCGCCCCGCTGCGGCACCCGTGGCCGTGGAAGCGACGGCGTTGAGATTAAAGCAGCTGTTCAAATCCCGCACCTGAATTTCGATGAAACCGTTGTCCACCTCCAGCGGCGGCAGCGGCTGTGCCCAGATCTCCGTGAGATTGTCGACGGCGCCCGTATCCATCCATTCCTGACGCAGCACCTGACGGGCAAAAGCCTCGGCGCCGAGCGCGTACTGCAGCGCCTGATCACCGGCGAAGGTCTGCCGGGCCTGGGCGACGAGGAGTGTCTGACGGCCGACGAGTTGATAAATGAGGGCCGACAGCAGCGCCAGAATCAGGAGCACCGAAAGCAGCACGACACCCCGCTGCTTACCGGCATACGCGACACGATCGCCCATCAAACCTCCGCGCCCGCATCAACGGGCAAGTCGTCACCCGTCTGCGGACCATCGGCTGGCTGGCCGGGATTGGTACCCGGATTGGCTCCCGGTCCACCAGGCACACCAACGGTCACCGTTGCATCGGGGTTCGGCACGGGCCAGATTCTTTCCACCACGCCGAAAGGCGGCGCATCAATCCGGAGTATGACCGCAGCCAACTGCAGGTTCGGATCGTTGCGGAAGTCCCCTGCTGGCGGCCAGAAGCTGTACTCGTTGCCGGCCCGGTCCAGGGCGAAGAATTCTGCCTGAGTTACACCTGAGAGCAGCTTCTGCAGCTGCGGTTCAGAATCCGGCGCTCGGTCCAGAACCATCCAGTAGGCTCGAAAGAGCGTGTCGTCCTGAACGATATAGCCGACCCGCTGCAGCTGCGAACGGGGCCGCTCCAGCGGGTTTCGCCAGCCGAAGCGGGTGAATTCGATCATGCCGTCGGCGCCGATCATGAGCGGTTCCATGGGATCGCCGAGCTGGTCGCGAACACCGCGGCCGGCCAACTGCAGCAGATCCCGTTGCAGAATCTGCATCGAGCGCTGCACTTCCGCCAGTCGAGCACCGCGCTCTGAGAGCAGCTGATTGTTCTCCAGAACCCGACTCACAATCTGCGCGCCAATCAGGCCGATGACGGCGAAGATGCCGAGTACCACAACCACTTCGATGAGGGTGAAGCCTGCTTCGCGGGCGCGCATCAATAGCGGCCTATGAAAGCGATGACCGAGTCGATAGGCCCGAGGGGACGGTCGTCGACCACTTCAAAAGTCTCCACGTCAACGCGACGCAGCCAGGGATGTGTCGTATCTGAGACTTCGACCTCCAGACGCCACTCCCGATCCCCCATGAACACCCGTTCCGTGGAACGACCTGTCGGCATCACCTCGTCCGTCGCCTCTGCCTGAATACGCAGGCGCGTCAGGTGATTGTCCGTTACCCAGTGGGCAACGGTGCGGCGCTCGATGACGTAGGTCTGATTGACGATCTCACCAACCCGGGAAGAGACCGCAAATCCCAGCACTGAGAAAACAAGCAGAGCGACCAGGACTTCGATCAGGGTAAAGCCGCGACGGGAGCCCGTGAAGGCATGGCGCTTACCTGCTGCAGTCACCTGCGAATAGGCCTTCACAGCAGAGTCCCGTCATCCCGGCTCGCCTCAACCTGCGACAGACCATCCGTCGTCAGGGCCCAGGGCGGCGCGCGCCACTCGGGCTCGAGCAGCAGGCG
>JBCDDI010000402.1:0-4070 GCA_039180365.1 Pseudomonadota bacterium | reverse complement strand
GTGGGCGATCGGCTGCAGGTCGGGGTCACAGACATCGCGGTAACTGCCGAACGGGTCCTACCGCCCCAGGCCGACGAGTGGTGGCTGCACGCAGACCGGGACGAGTCGATCTATAAGGTCACCGGCCCCCTCGGCGTTGGTCGCGCCGACGACAATGAAATCCTGCTCATGGACGACCACATCTCACGGCGCCACGCACGGTTCCTCTTTGATGACGGTGTCGTCTGGGTGCAGGACCTCGGCAGTGCTAACGGCACCTATGTGAACGGCGAACGCATCGCCGGCGGCTGCAGGCTCTACCACGGTGACGAGGTCAGCTTTGACAACCTGCGCTTCCAGCTCGTTGGCAAAGGCCAGGACCTCACGCCCGTGCGCCAGGCGCCAAGCCTGACGGAAGTGGCGCTCATCAAAGAGGCACCCGAAGGCAGCCACGAGACCACAGAATTTGCGCTCTCCGACTCGAAGACCGACGTACCGATCACAATTCCAGACATCTCCGAGACCGGCGCCTTCCTGCTCGGCGTGAGCGAGCCGATCAGCGGTTACACCTTCCGCACCCGCATCGGGACCACCACCATTGGCCGCGATGAGGACTGCGACGTGGTGATCCGCGATCCGACGGTATCGGCTCGCCACGCGGATATCGTCGTGCGGCCGGAGACAACTACGGTCACCAACCTCATGGCCACAAACGGGACGCGCGTGAACGGTCAGCAGATTCAGAACTCGGAGCTTGTGGACGGTGACATCCTGCGGATTGGTCGGGTGAGCCTTGTCTTCAAGGACGTCCCCGCCATGGCCCAGGACCGAACTCTATTAGGCAAACTACAGTGGTTCCTGCTCGGCGGATCACTGCTGCTCGCCATCGGTCTGATCTGGCTTCTCGGCTGATTGCTGATCCCCGCGAGCCCCTGTTGTTAGGGGCTCACGCCAGGCTTATGCTTTCGGGCCTCGTAACAACAAGAGCCATTTGGGGACCGCAATCGTGGGTGTAAAGATTCCGTTCAAGAGAGAGCTCGAGTTCGAGTACGGCGCCGTGGACGAAGTGGAGCCGGGCATCCGTCGGGTCATCGCTAACAATCCGAGCCCGTTCACCCACTACGGTACCGGCACCTACATCCTGGGTACGGGCAACGTTGCCGTCGTCGATCCCGGTCCCGCGGATCCCGCGCATATCCAGGCAATCCTTGACGCAACGGCCGGTGAGACCATCAGCCACGTCCTCGTGACCCACACACACATGGATCACTCCCCGGGCTGCGCGCTCCTGAAGGATCACTGCGACGCGCCAACCTACGCCTTTGGCCCGCACGGCGCCGGTAAGCTCGAAGAAGGGGTGCCGGTGGAAGAGGGCGGCGATATGGAGTTCCAGCCGGATGAGCTGGTCACGCATAGCGACGTGATTTCGGGCGGCGATTGGACGGTTGAGTGCGTCTACACCCCGGGGCACACCTCGAACCACATGTGTTTTGCCTTGAAGGAAGCCAGTGCGCTCTTCACCGGCGATCACGTCATGGGCTGGTCAACGAGCATCATCTCGCCCCCGGACGGTGACATGATGGCCTACATGGTGAGCCTGGAGCTGCTGCTGGAGCGGGACGACCGCGTCTACTGGCCGACCCATGGCCCGGCCATCACGGACACCCACGGTCACGTCAAAGCTTTCATCGAGCATCGCAAAGAGCGGGAAGCGCAGATTATGGACTGCGTGGAGCAGGGTGTTGGCATCATCGGCGACATGGTGCCGATGATGTACAAGGAAACACCGGAGTATCTCTATCCGGCAGCAGCGCGATCGACGCTGGCGGCCATCGAATATCTGGTCAAGCGGGGCGCCCTAGCGGCGAGCGACGGGATTTCTCTTAACTCGACCTATAGCAAAGCGCGCTGAAACCCAGGCGCGTTTTCAGGTTCACGAGGCGCTCGGGTTTCTGAAGCAGCCGGCTGTTAAACCAACCTAAACCCAGTCCCGCGGCGGCAGATAGTCCTCGAGGAGCGCCGCCTCCGGCGTGCCCGCCTCGGGGCTGTAATCGTATTTCCAGGTAACCAGCGGCGGCAGCGACGCCAGCACCGACTCAACCCGACGGCCGCTCTGAAGTCCGTACTTGGTGCCCCGGTCTATGGCCAGGTTGAACTCCGCGTAGCGCCCGCGGCGGTATAGCTGCCAGTCCCTTTCCCGCTCGCCGTAGGGGGTGTCCATGCGCTTCTCAAAGATGGGCTGATAGGCCGGCAGGAAATGATCTCCAACGGCTCGGGTGAGACCGAACGCTGAGTCAAAACCGCCTTCGGTCCAGTCGTCGAAGAACAGGCCGCCGATACCCCGGCACTCCTGCCGGTGGCCGAGGTAGAAGTACTCATCGCAGGCCGCCTTGAAGGCCGGATAGTGATCGCCGACCGCCGCTTTCGCCTCACCGTGCCAGTGGGCGCAGTCTTCCTTGAAGCCGTAGTAGGGGGTGAGATCAAAGCCGCCGCCGAAGTACCAGACCGGGTCGTCCGCCTCCACCATGAAAAAGCGCAGATTGGCATGGGTGGTCGGCACGTAGGGATTAACCGGATGCACGATGAGCGAGATAGCGGTCGCCTGAAAGCCGTGACCGGCCAGCTGTGGATTTCGTTCTGTGGCCGCCGGCGGCAGGGACGGGCCGAGGCTGTGGGTGAACTGTACGGCCGCTTTTTCGATGCGGGCGCCAGACTCGAGCACCCGCGGTCGGCTGAGCGCGCCATTCGGGCCAGGGACCTCTTGTTTCAGGAACTCGGCCTCGCCGTCGACGCCTTCGAGGCTCGAAACGATGCGGTCCTGGAGCTCCATGAAGTAGTCGCGGACGGGTTCGATGGCGGGTTTGCTGGCGGACATGACGGCTCGTTTACCTGGACAGGGCGGCATTATGCCCGGAAAAGCCGCCCGTGCTCAGCTGGCGCGCAGGTCCGGCACGATCCGCTCCTGACCGGAGTAGATGTCCGATTCAACCCGCGGCAGCTGCACCATGATGGCGACACCACTACCGTCGGTGAGATTCATGGCGCGGACGAAGCCGCCGTGGGCCTCAGCGATGATGCGCACTACGTAGAGACCAAGCCCGAAGTGGAGCCGATTCTGCGGACCGCGGTGGCTGACCATGGAGTCGAAGAGGGAGCCTTCGGACTGCTCGGGCAAGGTCGGTCCCCGATTGGCGACGGTAATCTGCAGGCCGCCCCTGGCGGTATCGAGCTGCACGCGGATCGGGCTGTCGCTGCGGTGAAAGTCGATGGCGTTGTCGATGATTTTGTCCAGGAGCTGCTCGATGCGAAAGTCGGAGACTTCGGCATGCACCGGGCGGCCTGGGCTCTTGTAGACGAACTCGCAGTTCGGGTGCGCTACGGCGCAGTTAGCAACGTAGTTCTGCAGAAGCTGATCGAGGTCGATGACCTCCATGTCTTCCGCCTCGAGAGAGTCCTCGAGGTTCGCCGCATCGGCAAGGTTCTGGACGATGGAGCCGATGCGGGTGACACCGCGGCGGGCACTGTCCAGGTATTTGCTGTCGCGCACCTCCGGGGACTCTTCCGCCAGGTTGTGCAGAGAGGTTGCCAGCGTGTTGAGCGGGTTGTTGATCTCGTGGCGGAGCGTACGCGGCATGTTCTCAAGGAAGGTGTTGTGCTGATGCAGCTTGGAAAGCATGTTCGAGACGCTGCGAGCCAGATCGCCGATCTCATCCCCTGCCGTCATTTCACTCTGCAGGAAGCTGGTGCGCAGGCGGCCGTATTCGTCGATGGCTCGGGAGGCTTCCCGGCGCAGGTTGCGGATGCGCCAGGCAAGGCGGCCGGCGAAGGCCACCAGGGCGACAAAAACGATGAACAGGCTGGCAACGGACAGCAGCACCACCTGCTCAAGGGCCGAGCGCTGGAAGGAGAGGATATCGTCGATGTTCTGTTCGACCACGACGGTGCCGATCACCGAATTGAGGGACACGATCGGATGCGCGGCCATGATTACCTCATCGGTTTCCGAGAGGCTCCGGCGCAGCGTGATCGGGTCACCGGACAGCGAACTCGCGATGGCCGCATCGACGGCGGCATCGGGTGCGGGACTGATT
>JBCDDI010000401.1:0-4078 GCA_039180365.1 Pseudomonadota bacterium | reverse complement strand
CGGTGTTCTCAACCACAACGAGCTTCTGCACCTCACCACCCTGAAAGCCAAAGGGTTCTATGGCCGCCGTGCCATCGGCGAGGAGCGCCTCCCGGAACGCCGCGTCTACACAGGCTCGGGCAATAACTTTTGCACCGTTTAAGGGGCCAACGCGATCGTTGAAGAGGGCAACGGTGTCGTCAACGGCGTGTTCACTGATGACGCCCTGCTCGATGAGCAGCGCTTCCAACGCTTCCGCCCGCAGGGCCTGCGGGGGTACGTGGTCGTGGTTGTGGTGCTCATCGCCGTCACCGCTGACCTTACTCATGGACCGCTCCTTGTTTCCGTCGCGGTACTGAGCCGCGCCTTTCCCGTGGGGTGTTTTGTTTCAGCGTGCTTACTTAAGGGACGCTGCTCAGATAAGACTCGAACAGATCAATGTGCACCGCCTGCCCCGGCTCCGCCTCCGCACCCCAGAGTTCGGCTCCGTCGAAGCGCACCGAGTAAAGATGCTCAGGTGCCTCGCCGCGGCCATGGGCGTTGCTGTCGGGTAACACCCAGCTTCCCTGATGGGCCACAACGGTGCCAAGGCGACCACGGGCATAGGCGGGCAGGCGCGTGTGGCCGGAACTCGGCTCGGACCGGGTTCGGACCCGGTCACCGGGTGCAAAGACCGGCTCTGCCGCCAGTGCGCGGGCAGCCCCGGGCGCAGACGGTGGCGGCACCGTATCGGGTGTGGGCGAGGGCCGCGCCGCCTGCCCGACACGGGGATCACCGCCACGGGCTAGGACTTCCGCATCAAGGCGCTCGGCGTCGAGGGCGCCAGCTTCCGAGAGCAGCGTTTCCAGGCCACCAAGCCAGCGGCCATAGTAGCCGTGGGTCAGATAGGCCACCGGGTCGATGCGCTCAACGCCGTGCCGGAACTGGTCCACATTGCGGATGATGCCTTCCCGCATGGCCGCGTTCGTCATGGTGTAGACGGCCGCTTCCCACCGCGCATGGAAGGCAGGCTCGTCCTCCTCCCGTTCCACGGGTCCGAAGCCCTGACGGCCACCGAGATCGTGAATGCTGTCCATCAGGAAACCTCTCGCAGAATCGGGATGCCATCGCCAGCTTCCCCGAAGGCCATGGAAAATTCGTGGGCTCCAGCCTCCACCGCATGGCGGGTGCCATCCGGGAGCACCAGCTCGGCGGAACAGTTGCCTGGGACCAGCACCTGCATCTCAAAAGACTGCTCATTGATGCGCCAGCTCGACTCAAAGCGCCCACTCTGGGTGGAAAGCTCTGCCTCCACGGCCCGCACCGGTGGTTCCCCGGTCACCTCACCATAGCCAAGACCAAGCGGCGGTCGCGGCTCGATGATCAGGTGCCGATACGCGTTGTGGCGTTCCGACAGGTCCCGGCTGGGGGCGAAGCCTGACAAGGTGGCGAACAGCCACTCGGCCACCCCAGCCCGCAGCAGTCGCGCCATGTCTGTGCCACCGAGGGCCGGTTCACCGATAAAGGGCGTTTCCAGCAGCAGCCGATAGGCGAGATCGAGGCGCCCCTGGTCACCGAGGACGGTCAGCAGCCAGGGCGTTTCGAGGAGCGCCCGACGCTCGAGGGCAGAGCCATTGAGGGCAGTCGTTACAGATCCGAAAAGCACCTCTCGGGCCAGGCGCTGTTCGCTCCGGTCGAGGAGCCCAAAGGCGAGGGTCAGGGCAGCGACGGCGGCATTGTCACCAATGATGCGGCCGTCAGGCGTCACGAAACGGCGCCGGAAGGCATTGCGGATATTGGCCGCCAGTTCCTCGCAATCCTCCAGATCCGTGAGATTGCCAAGCACCCCGGCGATGCGCGCTGCCAGGCGGGCACCCCGATAGAACCAGGCCGTTGCGGCAAGATCCGCCGGGTAGGCGGGATCGGCATCGAGGTCTTCGCGAATAAAGTCGCGAGCGCGTCCGAGACTGCCGGCGAGAAGTTGCTTCGCGGCCGGGAAAGCCTGACGCAGGAGACGCCGGTCCCCGGTGTGCCGATAGAGATGCCAGAGGCTTTCGATGAAGGTTTCTGACGCGCCGGCAGCTCCCTCCCCATTCCAGCCTTCCTCTGCCGGTAGCGCCGGAACCACCGCCGGGAACAGGCCCTCAGGAAATTGGGCGTCGAGCATGTCGCGAACCCAATCCACCACCGCTGGCACGGAATCGAGAGTGAGCAGCAGCGCACCGGTTTCCGCGCCCGCAGCGGCCACATCGCCGATACGGTCCCTCGGACCCAGGCCGCGGAAGCTGGCACCCTGCCGCGTCGCCCGCAGGTGGGCCGTAAGCCGGTCGAAGAGCTGATTGAGCCTGGGATGATCCGCTACGAGGACGGCATGCGCGGCCATGGGCACGGCCACCGGCACCGCATCGACACTCAGGGCGTCTTCCCGGTAGAGATCGCCGGTCACTTCGAGGTAGCGGAAGCCCTGCAGAGAGAAAGTTGCGTTACAGGGCGCCGGGCTTTCGCTGTCCACAGCCACGTGAGCGTCTTCACCGCTTGCGATGAGAGCGCCGGCTTCGTCGAGCGTCAGTCCATAGCGCACGCGAAAGGCGCCACCGTCCGGTTCTTTGAGTTTCAGACTGGCCCGACCAATAAGCGGATCACCAAGATCGAAGAGCGCGGTCCCCGATTCAGGCCACCAGCCAACACATTCCATCTCCCGGGGTGCAGCCGTGATCGGCAGGGTGCGAGCAGCGGAAAGGGTGATGGTTTCATCGACGACCCGGGCGCCCTGCTCCACGGGATACCAGCCTGGCTCTGAGGTTGGTCCCGGCATCCAGTCTTCCGGTTGCTGGCGACCATCGACGGTCTCGCCGCGGCTGGGATCTGCGGCGAGGATCCAGGAGGGCCGCCAGCGCCAGCCGCTGTCAGAAGACAGCCGGAACTCGCTGCCGTCCTTACCCCGTACCCGGAGTTCCACCAGCAGTTCCGGCCGGTCACCATACTGCTGGCGAACACCCGTACCCGGATCTCCCGCATACCAGCCGTCGGCCAGGAGCAGGGCAAGTCGGTTAAGTCCAACTGTGAGGAGATCGGTGACATCGAAGGTGAGGTACTCAGCCCGGCGTCGCCAATCGACCCAACCCGCCGTGGTCTGCTCGGCCGTCAGCGGTTCGTTGTTCAAGCGGGCGCTGAAGTGCCCCCGGGCGGCAATATAGAGGCGGGCTCGCTGCGGCTCCGTTTTCAGCTCAAAGCTGCGGCCGAGGAGCGGCACGGGCACGGTGGTGAGCCTCGAGCCTGCGAGTCCGGCGCTGATCCAGCGGCCCGCCCAGTCCGCGGGCGCTAAAAGTCCAACCTCGAAGGTCGCCGGATCGCTCCAGGGGGTCGGCAGGCCGTCGCTGTCGTAGCCGCGGACCTTCCACCAGACCCGGCGGCCGGCGATGAGCGGTTTTCCCTGGTATTCGATCTGGGCGCTGTTGCGACCTTCAACGCGCCCGGTATCCCAGAGGTCGCCTTCGTCCATGGCCAGGAGGTCCGGGTGCGAGGCCGCAATGATCTGATAGGCGGTCTGCAGTTCTGCCGGGCGCGCGTCCCCCGACCACCAGGCCAGACGTGGTCGGGTGGTATCGATCCCGAGGGGATCGCTCAGATACTCACAGCGGAGCCGGACAGGCGCGCCTTGCATGCAGCTTGTGATCCTCTGCTTCTTGTCCTTATCAAGCCGGTTAAGTTTGCGTCAGAAAGTTTTGCGTGGCCAGAACCACAGCGTCCAGTTGATCGTGATGCACCCAGTGCCCGGCGTCGGCAATGTCGGTGAGAGTGCCCTGACGGAAGTGTTTGAGGGTGTCGTTCTGTCCTGTGCGATGGTCAAAGCCGTCGGCCGCGTTGATGAGCAGCGTCGGGCAGTCGATCTCCTCCCAGATTGCGGTGGTTTCCTCCGGTGGCACCCGATAGGCCGGGAATGCGTGCGTGTAGTTGTCATACTTCCAGCTGTAGGTGCCGTCTTCGTTCTGATTGCTGCCGTGCACCGTTAGGTGCCTGGCCTGTTCATCGGACAGGTGGGTGTTCGCCGTGCGCATGCGGCCATAGGCGTCTTCCAAGGTCGGATAACGCCGTGGCTGACGTCCAGCCAGAGATCGGG
>JBCDDI010000400.1:0-4078 GCA_039180365.1 Pseudomonadota bacterium | reverse complement strand
GCTCGTCTTCGATGCTGAACAGATTGAATTCGGAGTGTTCGAACACGATCAGCTGCTTTGGATTCAGCTCCAGGATCTGGCGACAGAGCTCGGCACCGATCGAACCTCCGCCGCCAGTGACCATGACCGTCTTGTTGGTGATGCATCGGGCCATGAGTTCCGGTGCGGGATGCACCACCTCTCTACCGAGCATGTCCTCTACGCGGACTTCCTGCAGCTCCTGCAGACCTTTCTTTCCTGTGGTCAGGTCGAAAAGCGAAGGCACCGTTCGCACATGCACGGGGAGCGGTTCCAGGTGCTCAAGAATTCGCTGGCGCTCCGCAGGTTCCAAAGAGGGCATGGCAAGGAACACTTCCTGCAACCCCATTTTCTTTATCAGAGTGCCTATGTCTTCCCTGCTGACGATACGCATACCGCCAATCAGCCGGCGCCGCAGACTGGGGTCGTCGTCTATGAAGGCAACGGGCAGCAGATCTGGCTCGTGTTCGATGTTCCGGTAGAGCTGAACGCCGGCGCTACCTGCGCCATAGATCGCGACTCTTCGAATGCCCTCGCTTTGGGTCCTGGGGTGCAGCAGGCTGGCCAGGCGCGGATGTCGCTGCCCGGGCAGCAGAAAGGCTCGAGCGACGAATCGAATGCCACCGATGCCACCAAAGAGCAGCAGCCAGTAGTTAGCGACCACCGTTCTGGGGATAAGCAGGTCGCTTCGCGCCCAGTAAATCACTAGCGCCAGCAGCAGTGCGGCAACGGAGACGGCGGTAAACAGCCGTACGATGGTGTCGCGATCCATGTATCTGAGAATTGCGCTGTAGAGACCCGCGATCACGAATACCGGGATAGCCGTAGCAATGGCCGCCAGGAACAGCCATCCGTAGGCTGCGGGATCGATCATCCGCTCAAATCCCAGCCTGAAGAAGAAAGCCAACCAAAGCGCGAGAGGAACGATGCAGAGATCCACGGCCACACTCAAGGCGAGTTTGGTTGGCTTGTTCAAGTGGACGAGGAACTGGCGGATTTGATCGGTCAAGGGCTACGCATCTGGCTGGGGCGCGTGAGTGATTATACAGGCGTGTCTGACAGCGAACAGGCGCGAAGAATCAGGACTGCGAGTGGGTTCGTGCGCCACAGGTCGGAGTAGGGGCAAGTGGGGTAGCTACGCCTCCTAAAACTTGATCAACTCGGCCTCGAGGCTCGCGAGGTCGAGGACTCCGATCGCGTTAAACCCCTTCATGTGACCGGCGCACTCGCCGGGGTTAAACACCACCTGTTCAGCGCCGCCGACCGTTGTCCGCTCGTAGCGGTACAGATGCGTGTGCCCGTGCAGGGCGAGCTCGTGGCTGTGATCCAGATGGCCTTCGAACTCCAGGGGATCGTGCACCACCATGATGGAGCGTTCGTGCCAGCTGAGGACGAAGGGCGGATCCTGGAAGAGGAAACCATAGGCGTCGACGGCGCGTTCCAGCGCTTCTCGCTCCCCTTCGTCGTTGTTGCCGTAAACGCCGAAGAGCGGCGCTTCCAGATGCGCGAACACTTCGAGCGTCTTAGCCTGGGTAATGTCGCCTGTATGGATGACGCGCTCAACGCCGCTCTCGTTGAATAGCTCAACGATGCGGTTCACGTTTTTCAGGTTGTTGTGCGTGTCGCTGACGATGCCGATTTTCATGGGATTCTTTTTTGTTGCCGCCCAGAAAAGAAAACGCCGGACCCTGGGGCCCGGCGTCTTGCGGGTCTGAGTTAACTCAGACTTTTTCCAGGATGTGGATGCCGCAGGCGCTGCCGAGACCGATGACGTGCGTCATGCCGATCTTGGCACCTTCCACCTGACGGCCGCCGGCTTCGCCGCGGAGGTGGGTGGAGACCTCGTAGATGTTGGCAATGCCAGTGGCGCCGAGCGGGTGGCCTTTGGAAAGGAGGCCGCCGGACACGTTCACCGGCACGCGCCCGCCGAGGGCAACGTCGCCATCATCGATGAGGCGCCCGGCTTCACCGTCGCCGCAGAGGCCGAGGTTCTCGTAGTGGAGAATCTCTGCCGTGGCGAAGCAGTCGTGGAGCTCGACGAGGTCGATGTCGTCCGGGCCGAGGCCTGCCATTTCATAGGCTTCCTTGGCAGCACGGCGCGTGCAGCTGTTCACGTCGGGCATGACCAGGTCGCGCTCCTGCCAGGGGTCGGAGCTCATGACGGAGGCGCGTACTTTCACCGCGCGATCCATGAGGCCGAGTTCCTTGGCTTTCTTCTCAGAAGCGATGACCGCAGCGGCGGAGCCGTCCACGTTTACCGAGCACATGAGCTTCGTGTTCGGGTAGGAGATCATCTCAGCGTTCATAACCGTCTCGAGCGGTGTCTCGATCTGGTACATGGCCTTCGGGTTCAGCGTGGAGTGGTGGTGATTCTTCACGCTCACTTTGGCGAACTGCTCGAAGGTTGTGCCGTACTTACGGGCGTGTTCCATGCCAGCCTCTGCGAAAACCGCCGGCATGGTCCCGGAGCCAAGGAGGCCTTCCTTCGGAATCCCCGTACCGCCGCCGGCACCGCCGAGGAGGCCTTTACCCATCTGCTCGACGCCGACGCAAAGCACGAGGTCGTAGAGACCGGCTTTTACAGCCGCCCAGCCTTCACGGAAGGCTGTAGCACCGGTGGCGCAGGCGTTGGATACGTTGACCACGGGAATTCCAGTCTGGCCGATCTCCTGCAGGATGCGCTGGCCAACCATGGCGCTTGCCTGGCCAAGGTTGCCGCAATACATGGCCTGCATGTCGTGGATGGTCAGGCCGCAGTCGTCCAGGGCGAGAAGCGCGGACTCAGCGCCGATGTTCGGTACGGTACGGTCCGGGAAACGCCCGAACTTGATCATGTCGACACCGACGATATAGGCATCACTCATTGTCGAATCTCCTAGGAAGCGGGTTGAAAGAAGTAGGAAAGGTAGGAATTGCCGTCCTTGTCTTTGCGACCGAGGGCGTCATCGAAAACCACTTCGACCGGCATTCCGAAGGCAATCTTTTCGGGGTCGGGCTCCACATTGATGAGGTTGCCCTTGATGGCGGTGCCATCTTCGAGGTCGACCACGGCGCTCACATAGGGCACTTCGATACCCGGAAAGGAGCGGTGGACGATGGAGTAGGCGTAGAGTTCGCCCTTCGTTGGCAGCGTGACCACTTCCATCTGGTCGCGGGCGCCGCACTTCGAGCACACGGTGCGCTCGCCGAGGAAGGTGGCCCCACAGGCGCCACACTTGTGCCCTTCGAGGTAGGGATCTCCCCCCTCAGGTATTTTTAGGTAAGGCACCACAGGTAATGGTTGAGCGCTCAAGTTTCCCCCTGAAACATCAATAAAACAGCCGCCTGAGCATACTATCTGGCCCTGAGTCGGACAATGCGAGGGTCCTGGACGACAGCACAAGCTGGCTCGAATGCCTGTGTCGCCGCGAGCCCGCGAAATCCCGTGGCGCGGCCTCTTTCCTGGATCGCACCGGGGCTCCACGGGCCCTTCCAGATACTGTGACGAGGTCCCGTGCAGCACCTTAGGGGGCGCTGGACGGGGGGGTAGAAAAAGCGCATGGTGGTTATCAGGGAAAGAGAGAGGACACACCATGAAATCGGTGAAAGTCAGCGATTACATGGCGCGGCGCCTGGTGACCTTCCATGAGAAGGACAACGTCGTTCAGGCCATGAGCGTGCTTTTAGACAAGAAGATTTCCGGTGCGCCGGTGGTAGACGATAGTGGCACTCTTGTAGGGGTACTGTCGGAAGTCGACCTCATGGAGATCGTCATCCAGGACAGCTACTACGACGAATCCCACGGCATTGTCGCCGACTACATGCGCTCCCCCGTCGACACCATCGACCCGGACATGGACATCTACACGCTGGCGGAGAAGTTCCACAAGGAGCATAGGCGCCGGTATCCCGTATGCCGCCACGGCAAGCTTGTGGGGCAGATCAGCCGCCGGGACGTATTGCGAGCAGCTCAAGACTTCCTGCTCCACGCCGACCGCGGAAAGCGCCGTCAAGCGCGCTAAAGCTCCAGCCAACGCCCCAGGCGAAAGACTTACGTTTCCGTAATCATGGAGCCGGGACG
>JBCDDI010000399.1:0-4079 GCA_039180365.1 Pseudomonadota bacterium | reverse complement strand
TGCTGGTTCCGCAGCTGCTGCTGGCCTTGGAGACCTGGCGCCAGCTGACCTTCGCGCCCGATGTGCTGCCCTTCGTGCCCAGCCCGATTGAAGATGACAGCCGTTCAGCAATTTCGACGGCCATGCTGGCGCATGCGGATGGGCTGGGCCGCGACGCGATTCTGATTGTCAATCTCGCCCGTGACGGCACACCAGAGCAACAGGCTGCTGATGCCGGGTACGCCTTAGCTATGCTTGGGCTGATGGCTGATCTGCGCTACGGGCTGATGCACATCGGGAACACTGTGGCCCTGGAGCATAACCATGAATTCGACCAGGCGATGCTGGTCTATTATCCCGGCAGCGGTTACTTCAATGATTTGAGCGGCAGTACCTTTTTTCAGGGCATTATCGGTGACAAACAGCTGGCCGATACGCAGGCGACGATCACAGTGCCGATCACTAATCTGCTCCTCAAGGCAGGTCCGGGGTCATAGACGCCCGGAAAATGCGTTTGAGTCGATTGACTCTTTCTGCGCTCAGCTTGCGCAGCCGGTCCTGACGAACATAGAGCAGGTCCTGGTCCAGAATGGCCATGACGGCCCGCATGCTCTGTTCAATGTTGCGGATATGGGCGTCTTCCGTATCCCACGGATTAGCCACTATTTTGGCGAGCCGACTGGAGACATAGCGGACCGTTTTACCTCCACGAATCGCAAACTCTGGATCTTCGAGTGTTTCGATCATCGTGGCTCGAAAGAGTCCGCGATTCTCGAAGTGGGTTTGCACAACTTCCGGGATCCAGAGCTCCGTAAATGCTTCCAGACTCAGCCGTCGGCCTGCCATCGCATCGACGAACTGTTGAACGTTTCTCCGCGATGCCTCCGCATGCTCCTCATGAATGTGATGCAGCAGCGCACGTTTGCCCTTGAAGCGCGCGTAAAACGAGCCGGTCGACGATCCCGCATCTTTGATGATCTGCTCAATCGTGAGCTCGGCGAAGGTGTGTTTTTGCAGCAGGCGTTTCGTAGCCTCTGAAATGGCGTTGAGCGTTTCTCGACTGCGCTGCTGCTGCGGGGGGCTGAGTTCCGACACTTTCGGCATATTCGCTGGTTGTTGCTTGGCCTGGACGTTACCGGTGAGGCATTGACGCCCGCCCTTACGGTGAGTCCTCAAAGGTCAATTGTACCGGAACCGCGTTCAGATCGTCCTGACAAAACTAGAATAGTGATTCTGTTTGGTGCTAGAGTTGACCTCCCGAGGGCGGAGATCACAGTGCCAACAGTCAGTGAGACAATCCCTGAAGCGCTACAGCCTCGCGTTGACGCGGCCGTCGCGTGGTTTAACAGCACCGGAGCCGCGGCGGGCGATGAATTCAAAGCTACCGGTATTCTCGATCCAGAGGAGTCCGTTGCGGATTCCGGTGAGCTTCGCCTTATCCTCTGTGGCGGGGATCGGTGCGAGCAACACACCTTCCTGGTCGAAGGTAGTGCAGAAGACTGGCAGATCAGCTTTGCCGAGACCGCGCTCTCAACGCAGGCCGGCAAACCCCAGGCAGAGTTGGATCCTCCGCCGGGGCCGCGCTTACGCTGGCTGGATAACGTGCTCGCTCGACATGAATTTGTCCTTCTGCTGTTTTATCGAGGTTTCTGGTGACCGCCCTGTCGCGCCGAGTTACGGGGCTATGTGGATGAGGGCATTGTCGAGAAGGTTCGAGCGGCTGGCGGCGAGATCTATGCGATCACCAGCGAGCCACAGCATCTCGCGGATCAGGCCCATGAGCATTGGGGGCTCAACTTCGAGAACGTGGGCGACCCGCACCAGGAGATCGCGCGGACGTGCAGTGAGCGGGGTTGGCTCACGCTCTATGCCAACCGGGGAGATCTCGAGTTTCTGCAGCGCGGGGCCAACTGGAAGCTGGAGCATCCCAAGGGATACTTCCAACCGGGGGTGCTCGCCGTCACTAGCGATAAGCGCCTGCTTTATCGATGGCGTTCCATACCTTCCGCGGAAAACATGCAGGGAACACTCGCGCGCCCAACGGCAGACTATGTATGGAACGCCATCGAAGGTGCACTTGCTGCTGATACGGCGATAGGCGATGCGGCGCTCGATGACGATCCCGTTGTCGACAGTACACCGGCGCCCTGGCCGCTGTTTGTTGCGGCACTGCTGGCGAATGGCTGGTTTCTCGGCGTGAAGTCGATGGTCTACTCACCGGGCCTTGATTTAGGCCCGACGCGGATGCCGCGGATCATGGGGCGCTGGCTGCTGTTTGCAGCATTCTGGGTTTCTGCGTTTTTGCTGCTGCCTGCGCCCCTGGTCGGTGTTGCCCTGGTGGCCTGGTTTGTCTGGGTCATGCGGGACATGCGCCAGGTAATGGGCAAGGCACGGTTAACGAAAGAACTGCTTCCGGGGAAGAACTGAACCGCCGAGACTTCCGATACCCCGGTAACGAGGACGCTATGACAATAACGCTCTATGCGGCACCGCAATCGCTTTACTCCGGCAGAGCGCGGAGCTACCTGATCAAGGCAGGTCTCGACTATCGCGAGCAGGCTTTCAACACGCAACACTATCGCGAGAACGTGCTGCCGAAGGCGGGAGGTCGGCAGAGCCTGCCGACGATAGAGATGGAAGATGGCACCGTTGTTCGCGATGGGGCTGCCATCATCGACTATTTCGAAGCCCAAAATGGAGGCGCTTTCTCACCGAGAACCCCGAAGCAGCGGGTCCTCAGCCGCCTGTTCGATGCGATTGGCGCCGAAGGTCTGCTTCGACCGGCCATGCACTACCGCTGGAACTTCGATGATCTGAACCTCGAGTTTCTGCGTTTTTACTTTGAGGCGCTGATGCCCGCTGGGATGAGAGACCGCGCCGAGGATGTCATGAATCAGATGCGCCGCGGTGGAGAAGCCTTTGGCGCCGTGGCTGAAACCTTTGAGCTGGTTGAATCGCTCTACGAAGCTGCCCTCGAACGGCTGAACGATCATTTCGGCGCGCAGCCTTATCTTCTCGGGGGCCGCCCCTGCATCGGCGACTTCGGCATGATCGCGCCACTTTATGGGCACCTCGGCCGCGATCCGAAACCTCTTGCCATGATGCAGGCATCGGCGCACGAGCTGTTTCGCTGGGTGGAGCGGATGAATCGCCCGGAGCCGGACCTGTTCGGATTCCCGGATGCCGAGGCCGACTATCTGCCGGATGACGAAATACCCGAAACGCTGATCGCCCTGCTGAAGCAGCTGGCGGTGGACTTCGTGCCGGAAACCCGCGCCGCCGCCGCAACCATCAATCAGTGGCTTGCAGATCAGGCAGACCTCGAGCCCGGTACCACGGCGGAACGCACCGTTGGGTTCTGCAGCTTTGAAGTGGATGGGGTAACGGTTAATGCCATCGCCCAGCCCTACCGCTTTTTCATGCTCGCGCGCGTTCAGGCAGAAGTTGCCGGCCTTGCCGACGGCGATCGGACCGACGTGCTGGCACTGCTTGAAGCCTGTGGGATGTCCGAAGTGCTGGCTATGACGCTGACTCGACCTATTGGGCGCAGCAACAACCTCGAAGTGTGGGAATAGCCAGCGCCAAGCTCTGAGCAAAGATCTCCCTGAAGCAAAACAACTTCGCCTCCCGCGCTTACCCGTGGGCGTTCGCATCAACCAGACCAATCTGAAGGACTACGGCATGACCTCGTTTCCTGAACCCAGTCTTATCCAACTTCCGGACATTACCCTCTCCGTGCATGACGGGGGCGCTGGGCCGGCGGTAGTGCTGTGTCACGGCTTTCCCGAGCTGGCGCGATCCTGGCGTTACCAGTTCGGGCCTCTTTGCGATGCGGGCTTTCGCGTTATTGCACCCGACCAGCGTGGCTACGGGGGTAGCGATGCGCCGAAGGCCGTGGAGGACTATGACCTCGTCCACCTCACCGGCGACCTGGTAAACCTGCTCGACGTGCTGGAAATTGATAAGGCGATCTTTGTCGGCCACGACTGGGGTGGGCTTGTCGCCTGGGCTATGCCTGTTATGCATCCCGACCGCTGTCTGGGTGTGGTCGGCGTCAACACGCCCTATGTCGCCATGCCCTCCACGGATGCCATGCGTAT
>JBCDDI010000398.1:0-4099 GCA_039180365.1 Pseudomonadota bacterium | reverse complement strand
CGCTTCACTTCCTCAGCGATCGGCAGCTTGAAATGCAGGCCGGGCTCAACGTCAGCTTCGACGACGGCTCCGAAGCGCAGCAGGATGGCACGCTCGGTCTCATGCACGGTGTAGACCGAGTCCATGGCGAGCAGCACTACCAGGGCACCGATCACGATAAGGATGATGTTCTGCAGAGACATGTCGGCCTCCTAACGGTTGTCGCGGATGCGCCCGGAGGCCACCCGGTCATTAAGTTCACGGAGAATGGCGTCGGCGATGGAGTCCACCGTCTCACGATTACCTGCCTGCAGGTTCGGCAGCTGCGAGCCGACGCGATCGAGGGGCAGATACATCAGGTTGTTACCACCTTCCACGTCCACCATGATTTTGCTCGAACGCGACAACACCGATTCCATGGCGTCGATGTAGAGGCGATCGCGGGTAACCCGCTCGGCAAGCTGATATTCAGCGAGGAGCTTGGTGAAGCGGTCCGCCTCACCTTCTGCGCGGGCAATAACCTGGTCGCGATAGGCGTTAGCCTGCTCGATGGCCTGCTGCGCCGCACCGCGGGCTTCGGGAATCACGCTTTCCGCGTAGGCATTGGCCGTATTGATGGTGCGCTGCTCATCCTCTTTCGCCTTCTGCACATCGTTGAAGGCATCGCGGACTTCGTTCGGCGGCGCACTTTCGTCGATGTTCACGGTACTGATGAGGATGCCCGTACCGTAGCTGTCGAGATAGGTCTGCAGCCGTTCCTCAACCTCAGCGGCAATCGCCGCCCGGCCGTCGGTGATCACCTGATCCATGATGGAGCTGCCGACCACGTGGCGCAGGGCACTCTCGGTCGCATGGTCGAGGCTTACCTGCGGGTCACGGACCTTGGTTTTGAAATCCACGGGATCGTTGACGAGCCACTGCACGGTCAGGCTGACGTCAACGATGTTCTCATCTTCCGTGAGCATCAGCGCCTGGTGCCGGTGCGAGTTCAGACGGGTGACGTTAACAATCGACACCACGTCAATGATCGGCGGATTCCAGTGCAGGCCAGGCATGACAACGTCGTCCTGGACCTTGCCGAAGCGGAACACAACGCCCCGCTCCTGCTGGTCCACCTGGTACACGCCAAAAGCCGCGTAGACGAGAAGCAGCACGACGGCGCCAATGCCGAGCATGCCGGAGCTGATGCGCGCGGAGCCTCCGCCGCCACCGCCACCACCGCCGCCGAAAATGCCCGAGAGCTGCTGCTGCAGCTTTTTGAAGGCTTCGTCGAGATCCGGTGGTCCCTGGTCGCCTCTGCCACCCCAGGGATCTTTGTCTCCCCCACCCGGTTCGTTCCAGGCCATGATTTCTTTCTCCAATACTTCGAAGCTAACGACCCCCGAAGGCACGCAGCCCGGGGCGACAGACGGTCCGCCACCCGCGCACGACACTTTCTCCGGGGAATCAGTTGGCCAGGGTTGAGAGTTTATGGACGGGGGCTGCGGGCTGCAACAGAACCGTCGGCAGTGATTCCAACCGCTTAAGGACGGCTTCATCGGCCCTGACGGTGAGTTGCAGGCGCCCATCTTCGGAAACACCTTCATCGATGACCGCACCCGCTTCGTAGAGCCAGGCGCGGGTCTGTCCGTCCTCCGGGGCCAGGAGCACCGAACGGGGCGCCCGCACGCCCAGAGCGTCGGCCAAAGCCCCACGGAGCGCATCAAGTCCTTCACCCGTCAACGCGCTGACCTTAACTCCTTGGACAACACCGGGGGCGTTTGGGTCCGCAAGGTCCATCTTGTTCAAAACCATGACCGTTGGCAGCTCTTTTGCCCCGATTTCCGTGAGAACGGCGTCAACTTCGGCAATCCGCTCCTCGATACCGGGACTCGCCCCATCCACGACATGCAGCAGGAGATCGGCTCCAGCCACCTCTTCGAGGGTGGCTTTGAAGGCCTCGATGAGTGAGTGGGGCAGCTGGCTGATGAAACCAACGGTGTCGGCAATAACGACCTCACCGACGCCATCAACGGCAAGGCGTCGCATGGTTGGATCCAGAGTGGCAAACAGCTTGTCTTCGGAAAGCACATCCGCCTCGGTTAGGGCATTAAACAGCGTCGATTTGCCCGCATTGGTGTAGCCGACCAGCGAGACGGTGGGCGTATTGGTCCGATCCCGGCGCCGGCGCCCGAGGGCCCGGCGGCGCCCTACCTGACCGAGCTTTTTCTCCGCTGTTTTGATGCGCTCGCCGAGCATGCGCTGGTCGAGCTCAAGCTGCGTTTCGCCAGCACCGCGCAGGCCAATGCCGCCCTTCTGCCGGTCGAGGTGCGTCCAGCCGCGCACCAGGCGGGTCTGGGCATGCTTCAGCTGGGCCAGCTCCACCTGCAACTGGCCCTCATAGGTGCGCGCCCGGTCCGCAAAGATGTGCAGGATAAGCTCCGTACGGGTCATGACCCGACACTTGAGCGCCTGCTCGAGGTTGCGCTGCTGACCGGCGCCGAGCTCGTGATTCACGACCAGAAGATCAGCGTGCGCCGCCTTCAGCGCCCCCTTCAACTCTTCAAGCTTGCCGCTCCCCACATACCATCTGGGATGCGGGTGGTCGCGACTTGCGGTGATCGTAGCGACCACATCAATGGCGGCTGTGCGCGCCAGCTCCACGCATTCCTGGAGGGCGTCATCTTCCCGGTGCGCGGCCGATGGCTCTGTGACAGGAAGGTGTTCGGGTGTCAGGGACAGGTCGGCAGCGGCGGCCGGGAGGCGCCCGGCAGAAGCCGGAGGCCGGTGTCCGGTGCTCTCGACCGCCTGCCCGGCAGTCCGTCTCGTTGAATGACTGGCCCTGAAATAGACCTGCAGAACGACCGCTTTGCGGCCAGCTTCCGGACGATCAAAAAACAAGGTGGCTCCCGATGCCTAAGTCCCCCTGTCCGATGTCGTCGGACGAGAGGTCTCAGGCTTTTTCGGCCTCCGCCGATTCTTCGGCGTTGGCGTTGCTGTTAGAAATCCGCACGTTGCGCGATGGCACAACGGTGGATATGGCGTGCTTATAGACCATCTGGCTCACGGAGTTTCGCAGCAGTACGACAAACTGGTCGAAGGACTCGATCTGGCCCTGCAGCTTGATGCCGTTAACCAGATAGATAGACACGGGAATGCGCTCCTTGCGCAACGTGTTCAGATAAGGGTCTTGTAATGAATGCCCTTTTGACATTTATCGGCTCCTTGAAATCAGTGCAGCCCCTGCGCGCGAGGCGCAATGCGGCACGGTCCTTTTTCTTTGCAATCCACTATGGCTACCCGTAAGGGCTTTTGCAAGGCAGGGCGAGGCGGAAAGCCCCGAGTTATCAGCGATTTAGTCCCGACTTCAGACCGATCTGCTCAGCCAGCTTGTCGCCGGTACCCCGCTTCAGATTCAGCAGCTGAGTCCAGCCGCGCATCCAGGTCAGCTGCCGCTTGGCCAGCTGCCGGGTTGCCGCGAGCGCGTTTTCGCGCATTTCATCGAAGTCCGTCAATCCGTCAAGATGCTCCCAGACCTGCCGGTAGCCAACAGCACGCATGCTGGGCAGCTCCGGGTGCAGGTCATGGCGCTTCTTCAGGCCCGCCACCTCATCGATGAAGCCGCCAGCCAGCATCTCGTCGAGACGGGACTCGATGCGCGCATGGAGCTGTTCGCGGCTGTCCGGCTCGATGCCGAATTCCAGAAGTACGGCATCGAGCCGGGCCCCCACCCCTTCGGACGTATTCCAGTGCGAAGAGATCGTCTCTCCCGTCAGCTCGTAGACCTCAAGGGCCCGCTGGATCCGGGGAAAGTTGTTCGGATGGATGCGGGCTGCCGCTTCTGGGTCGACGCGCTGAAGACGCTCGTAGAGGGCCTTTGTGCCGTGTTCTTCGGCTTCGGCCAGGAGGCGGTCCCGGACCTCAGCATCGGCCGCCGGCATGGCAGCGATGCCTTCACGAAAGGCTTTCAGATAGAGCATGGTCCCACCGACGAGCAGGGGGATCCGCCCGGCATCGAAGGCTCTACGGACCGCCGCATCGGCATCAACGATGAATTCAGCCACGCTGTAGACCTCCGCCGGATCGCGGATGTCGATCAGCGCATGAGGGTATTCGGCCAGCAGGTCGGGCGGGGGTTTCG